>CAJXQP010000126.1 GCA_913058275.1 uncultured Gammaproteobacteria bacterium
TTAATAAAATGCTGCACGGCTTTCTAGATTAAGATCATGCAGGCAGCTCACTTGCTACCCTATTGAGATAACTAGCTGAGAAACTATCGGAGCTTATAATAAGAAATGAAATTTTCTCTATTCACTTGTGCGATTCTCAGTCTGTTCTTAGTGGTTGGTCAGGCGGTTGCTCAATCGTCAGACGATACGGATTCTATTGAGCAGGTATTCAATAATGTGCGCATCATCATCGGTGACGGCACGGTAATTGAACGAGGATCTGTGCTGATTCGTGGCGATACTATAATGGCTGTTGGGCCATTGTCGGGCAGCGATGTTCCTGACAACGCAGTTAGTCATGATCTTAGTGGAAAAACACTCATTCCCGCGCTCGTTAATACCCATGCCCATCTAGGTTGGGAGGCTTACGGCGATTGGGGGTCCAATTTATTTACCGAGGAAAATCTCACTGACCATCTCTACCGTCACGCCTATTACGGTGTTGGTACGATCATCTCCACCGGCAGCGACAAAGAGGACGTCGCCTCGCGAATAAAGCTGGAACAGTTGCGGGGCAACATCGGCGGCGCACGCTATCACCTATCGCCCGGCATGGGTTCTCCAGGAGGCGGACCCAACCCCCGATTTACCAACGATCCCGACTACTGGGGAGTCAACCCGGTTGCCGATCCAGAACAGGCGGTCCGAACGGTAAAAGAGCTAGCCGCAAACGGATATGGAATCGCCAAGATATGGGTGGACTCGAGAGACGAGCGTCGTGGGGCACAAGTAAAATTCGCACCGGAAATCTATGCGGCGGTTCTGGAGACCGCTTCGAACTACGACATGCGAATCATTGCCCATGCCACCACGCTCGCGGATCACAAGGCGCTAGTTAATCTAGGAAATAGACGCTTTATTCATATGCCCTATGATAGGGATGTGGACGATGAGTACTTGGAAATGGTTCGGGAGAATAATGTCTACATCGTTCCGACACTGGGTATGATTACCAAACGCGAGCCCTACTATATTCCAGCGTTTAAGGATCCCTTCTTCTACGATCAGGTGCCCGCGTCGGTGCTTGAGTCGCTTGATGACAACTACAACGCTCCACTAGCTATTCAGAACGCAGAGTCGCAGCAGCGCTCAGCTATGCTGGCTAGAAATCTCTTAAAATTGAAAGATCACATAATTCTCGGAACCGATGCGGGAGCGGTCGGTGATTTTTTCGGCTACGCGGACCACGTTGAGCTAGAACTATTTGTGCGCATGGGCATGAGTCCGGCTGAGGCTATCGTTGCGTCGACTTCGCGTTCTGCTGAGGCATTCGGGCTAGATAGCGTAGGCAGCCTCAAGGCGGGAAAGGCGGCAGACTTCCTTATCCTCGATTCCAATCCGCTAGAAGATATTCGCAACACACGGCAGATCTTTGATGTCTATCTGCGCGGCAAAAGAGTAGACCGGGAAGCACTAAAACAACAATGGAGCCAGTAAGATGAATAGTTCACTTCACAATCGTCATAGGGTATTAACAAATACGCTAGGCGCTTTAATTTTTTCTACTTCTTTAATTGCTTTCGCGCAGGACGGCAACAGCGACGGAGAGTGGCCCAGCTATGCTGCCGATGCAGGCTCCACCAAATACACAAGCCTCAGCCAAATTGATGGCAGCAACTTCGCTGGACTCGAAATCGCCTGGCGTTGGCAATCCATAGACGGCGAGTTGGACTTCGAGGCCCTATTGGGTCTCGATGCAGAAGTAGGGTTCGGTCGACTTCAAGCGACGCCACTTATGATTGATGGGGTGTTGTATTTATTGACTGCCCTAAACCAGGTAGTTGCTCTGGACGCGGTCAGCGGTGAAGAGTTATGGCGCTACGATCCCGAAGTCTATATGTCTGGCGTTTCAAACAGCCCCCTTGGTTTCCATCACCGCGGAGTAGCCTGGTGGAGTGACGGCGTTGAGTCGCGAGTGCTAATGACAACCAATGATGGTTTTATCATTTCTCTGAATGCACAGACAGGTGAACTAGACGCAGATTTCGCCGGCGGTCGCATCGATATGACCAATGATATTCCACGAGCTGAACGAGATGTGCTCGACTACACGGGCGCTCAGCCTTTAGGCGGTGTGTCGCCGCCTACCGTTGTGGGGGACGTATTGGTAGTTCAACACATCACCTCAAATCGTCCTCGCTTCAAGGAACGTCCACCCACATGGGTTCGTGGCTATAACATCCGTACCGGTGAGCTGATCTGGACTTTCCATACCATCCCACAGGGAGGCGAATTTGGCGTAGAGACTTGGCAGGAAGAATCGTGGCGCTACACCGGCAATGGTGGTGTATGGACACAGATGAGTGCAGATCTTGAATTGGGCTACGTCTATCTCCCAACCGAAGCATCGACTAATGATTTCTACGGCGGCCATCGGCCAGGCGACAACCTGTTCACACAAAGCCTAGTGGCTCTGGATGCCAGCACTGGGGATCGAGTCTGGCATTTTCAAATGGTTCACCATGGCCTTTGGGACTACGATACGCCAGCGGCTCCCAACCTGATCGATATCAACGTTGATGGGAGAGAAATCAAGGCAATAGCACAGGTAACCAAGCAAGGATTTACCTATGTATTCGATCGCGCTACGGGCGTTCCTGTGTGGCCCATTATCGAACGCGCAGTACCTGCGGGCATCCTTCCGGGGGAGCGAGCCTCCCCAACTCAACCCTTTCCAACCAAGCCGCCGGCGTTTGCTCTGCAAGGGCTCACCGAAGATGATCTTATCGAGTTTACCCCCGAGCTTCGTGCAGAGGCAGTAAAACAATTGGAGAATTTCACCTACGGGCCTCTATTTACTCCGCCCAGCCTGCCGGAAGGCAACAAGCGCGGAACGATATTAATGCCGGGTGCAGGTGGTGGCGCCAACTGGACTGGAGCGGGTATCGACCCTGAATCCGGAGTCATGTTTATTCCCTCCAGAGATAGTGCGACAGTGCCACGTATGGGAACCCTGAATGGGGATGAGTCGAACTTCAATTACTTTAGATTGAACTTTTTGGGTGTAGCGGGACCGCGAGGCCTGCCACTATTAAAGCCGCCCTATTCCACAATTACTGCATTCGACATGAACAGCGGAGAAATACTGTGGCGAGTTCCAAACGGAGCCGGTTCGGCGCAAGTTGAAAACAACCCGGCAGTAGAAGGAATCGACCTTCCTCCACTTGGTGGCGGCGGGCGTCATGCAGTACTCGTTACTTCGAGCCTATTAATTCACGGACAAAACGCTGGCTATGGCCCTTTGTTAGTTGCCCGCAACAAAGAAACTGGAGAGGAGATGGCGACAATTGAAATTCCAGCCAATCCAAGTGGCGCACCTATGAGTTACTCTGTCGATGGTCGTCAATACATCGCTATTAGTGTTGGCAGCACGCCGGTGCCGGAACTGGTTGTTTATGCACTACCGTGATCGTGTAAACGTTCTTCAATCGCTAGCGATGTCTAGTAGCTGCTGGTGTTATCGGCTTTAAATTCTTGAGCGCCTGTGTGTGTACTCTTTTGTTTCGTAGTGAGAGGCTGGCTTGGGATAATCGTCTGGGCTAAGCTGAAACGGTTCGATACGAATCTTGACCAAATAAAAACACGGAGATTTTCATGAACACTTTTACTAAATCCCTGCTCGCTACCCAGATTGCACTAATAGGTGCAGTTGCAGTGGCACAGGATGACGAATCATACGCTACTTATATTACCGAAGAACAATGGCAGATGGTGAACGAGCTTCCGGGTGTGGACCGGCAGCTCGTCAGTCGCAACATCGGCAAGTTAAATCTCTCCGTTGGAATCATCCATCGAGGCCCAGTCGAGCGCGCCAGTGGCGAGTCCACGCCAAATCCAGATCGTCCCTGTGGCGTTACGAGCAGCAATCGCAACAGCAATGCGCGCGGCATCATGCACTACGATCAGACAGAAACGTATTATATCGCCTCCGGTTCTGGCACGCTGGTCACCGGTGGCACTATCCTGAACGGCAATGGATTCGCGCCTGATAGCAATGTCACTACTGTCCTAAATGGCCCGTCTTGCAGTGGTGTGATCGTTGGTGATTGGATAGCCAAGCATGTCAAAGAGGGTGACATCATCATCATCCCAGCTGGCACTCCCCATGGTTGGCTAGAAGTGCCTGTGCATGTCGACTACCTGTCGGTACGTCCGGATCCGGATCGCGTTCTCTCCGATAACTATATAAATCCAGCATTGGGTGATGAGTTTAAAATAAAGACGGAACAATAGGGCTTATCCCGAATCGACGGATAAGCGGACTGTTTCCTCATTTTTCCGCTTCGAACAGCACTCAAAATGCTGGACAAGAGGCCATAGGTGGGGATACCTTCTGTTTGTCTTATATACAGGTGAGATGTCTGCTACTTAAGTACAAAAACCTGTCCAATTAGTTAGTGCCCAGCACGGGAGAGAAAAATGAAAAGAAAGTCCCTAATTGCTCTGACGCTCACAGCAGCGCTTGCGTTTTTTGCCAGCTCAGCCAGCGTCTTCGCCCAAGATCTAGAATCGGTTATGCCGTTTAAGGTTGGAACATTTGCCATCGATGGCATACCAACAGTTGGTCTAGTCGTACAGAACGACGAGTTGATCGTCGATCTTGCCGCTGCTAACCGCGCGTTGGAGCTTATACCTCGTTACGCAGCGTTAACTATACCCGGCGACTTGATCGGGGTGATCTCACAATACGAATACGGCCTTAAGTATCGGGTCTACGAGATAGTAAACCATCTTGTGGCAGAGGATCTGTTGAATGGCGATATGCCGAACTATGTACACCCTGTAAGTTCGGTGGACATCATGGCGCCGCTTCAATATCCGAGCAAACTCATGAATGCGGCTGTGAACTTCTACACTCACGCCTGCGAAGGCTGCAACGACGATGAGCGAGCAGCTCAGACTCTTAATCGCCAAGTGAACCGCGGCGTTCCCTATCTGTTCCTGAAGCCTACACGCGGCGCAATCATCGGTGATGGTGACGATATCCTCATGCCTTACGGCCGTGACCGCATCGAGTGGGAAGTCGAGATGGCTGTCGTGTTTGGCCGTTCAGGCAAGTACATCTCCGCAGATCGCGCCTACGATCATGTATTTGGTTACATGGTAGCGATGGATATCTCTGACCGCGGCGGTCGTCCACCAGGTGGCTACGGCTCCGGTTCGGATTGGTTTGTTGGCAAAGGGCACGATACGTTCGCGCCACATGGTCCTTGGATCGTGCCAAAGGAATTTTACGGCGATCCTATGGAACGCCTACATCAGACTCTGGTTATCGACGGCGTGACCGTCCAAGAAGCTCGAGCTGGCGATATGATTCACAACATTCCTGAGCTGATCGAGTATGCTTCCTCGCTGATCACGATCTTCCCAGGCGATGTTATGCAGAGTGGAACCTCTGGCGGAACGGGAGCGGGCCGAGTTGAGCGCGCGACGGGCTCCGGCTTTCTTGTTGATGGAGAGACTATTGAGGCCAGCATCGAGGGCATCGGTACGCTACACCACACGGTTAGAATTGAGAGAAGTGTTCCTGATGACTTGTCTGGTTCACAGTTGCCACCGGTTAGTTCTTATAGAAACTAGTTAGTAACAATTTAAGCGCTATAAGCGCTTAGAGAACAAAGAAGAGGCGGAATTCATTTGCAAAAATGAAGCCGCCTTTTTTTTTGGTAATAATTCTGAGGGTGAAGAAAGCTTGTTTTGATGAGTGCCGTGTTCGAGATGTTCTATAAAGGTGATGAAGCCAAGTTACTTATCCGTACTTGTAATGCCTTGGTCTTCGGTTCCAATTCCGCGATGCGTTCAAAATAGGAAAGTAAGTCAGTTTTGGAATCGGGTACGGGTATCTCCTGTTCACGCTGTAGCGTTGTTGCTTCATTATTCTGTAGCAAGAGGCTGGCGCGAAATCCGCCATAGGATTTGGAAAGACCAGTATCGATAACAAGCATGCGTCCTTCAAAGCGAGGAACAATGGTTCCTAAACCCGGCGTGTGTCCTATTACGACTCGGTCAACATCGTAGGTCGCTAGCACTCGCTCAAGGTGTGGTTTTTCTACTTCCTCGTCGTTTGTCGCGAGACCGCGGTACCACAGTGGGCCTGTTTCTTCCTCTGAGAGCCCAGACTCTTCTCCCAGACCTCCATTCAACTCGAGGCGTATCTGCTCATTGATTTCAGTGATACACATATCCAAGACTTCGGGACTAATGCCTCCGTGTAGGAAGAGAGTTCGATTTATTTTGATGACAGCATTGTGCTGCCGCACCCGGCTTCCAATTTCGCCCTCTGGGCCCCACGCTACCCGATGTTCTAGCATGCCCAGTGGAATAGATTCTACCCACTGTTGGCGAAACTCTCTATTGGCGGAAAATTCTGGGTCAGCTAGCTTGCGTTTCTCAATGTCTCCGTCATAAAAATTATCGCGCACGCGACGTGAACTGCGTGTGCGAAATGCGGCGTATTTACCGGGATCGACGTAGCGCAGATCGCCATAGATATTCATTGCCTCATGGTTGCCAATTAGAACATTGACTTTGCCGCCATCTCGCTCGGCTTGCCATGCAAGATTTCTATTACGATCCAAGCCAATATGATACTTACACGGATCAGCTGGGGATCGAATATCCGACTGTACGAGCTGATTAGTTAGCATCTTGCAGACGTTCTAGAGCCGCTGCAGCATTTCGATTTCCGCGTCGATTGGATTCACCATACCAATTAATAGCCTGTTCTAGATCTTGCTCTACACCTCTTCCTAGTTCGTACATTTCAGCGAGGCGGAACTGTGGGATGGCATCGCCTTTCTCGGCAGCTAAAAACCACCAGTACACTGCTTCGGTATCACTTTGAGAAACACCAGTCCCAGACGCATAGATATTTCCCAAATTATGCTGGGCCAAGGTGACATTCAATACGGCGGCCTTACGATACCAAGCTGCAGCTTGAGCTGGGTCTATAAGTACAGCAAGTCCTTCAGCGTATGCCGTGCCCATTAGGAAATTCGCTTCGCCAATTCCTTCTGCAGCTAGTTGCTCAACCTCAGTGATAACTGTGCTAGCTATTTCTGCAGCTCTAGTCTTGTCCTGGGGAAATGTCATGCGGCCTGTGGAATATACACGGGCTAACCACATGATGGCTAACACATCACCATCAGCTGCTACACGTTCCAGCAAGACGCGAGCCCGTGTGTCATCGACGGTGCCCGCCTCTCCGGTATACCATCGAATAGCTTCTTCTAATTCAGGAGCTATAACCGCCTTGCTCGCGCAGGCGGCCAGCACGATAGCTACAAATAGCGCAGCGCAACAGCGATATAGTGAAAATGCTGGTGGAGGTGTCGTGTGCAGCATAGGGTTTTCAACTCGGTCGGCGACTACGAGGTACGGTTTTGTTGCGGCTAAATCGTGCAGTATATGATTGCATAACTGTACATTCAATGTGATACGAAATCTAGCGTAGCCAATTTGAAGGATGATTCATGAAAATATTTCTTATGCGATAAAAGGGGCCATTTTTTTACCCAGGCACAAGTGCAACAAAACTGGGCAAAATTATCTCTATCTATTGTTTTAGCTGTTCCAAAAAGGAGCGCATAAATTGCCCAGTAAATTGAAAGCCAGTTCGACGAGTTAAGTAATTCTTATCTCTACAAAAAGCATAAGGACAGTGTTAGTCTCTAATAAATTTATTTCTTATTCTCCCTAACTTAGTATCTGCTCGAAGATAGCTTTTGTCGGGGTTGAGGTATTTAAAAATGGTAACGTTAGATTTCTCGCCAAAAGCAATATGTTCTTTTCAGAGAATATTCTCGCGCTCAGCTTTTGCGCTCACACTGTTTATTTCCTCTACGTTTTCAAATGCACAAAATCTTCCCTCGATAGAAGATGTTGTGGAAAATTCAAGTCGAATGGAAGGGTATTTCAATCTCTATTGGGACGAATCCGCAGGTAAGATGTACTGGGAGATAGATAAGCTTGATACTGAGTTTCTATATCAAATATCGATGGGCTCTGGTCTGGGCCTGTCTCTTATACACATCTCCGAGCCCACGAGACCGAGGCTGATCTCG
>CAJXQP010000127.1 GCA_913058275.1 uncultured Gammaproteobacteria bacterium
GGCAGCGTCAGATGTGTATAAGAGACAGGTTCACTCAATGGCGTGTTCTCGGGTGCTACACCAATAACCGTGGCACCTGCTTCTCGGGCCAGGCTCACACTCTCCAATAGGGCGCGGGTCTGCCCCGATTGAGATATGGCCACTACAACATCGTCAGCACCTAGTGATATAGCAGACATCTGCTGAATGTGCGGATCCGTATAGGCAGCTGATGATAGCTGCAAGCGGAAGAACTTGTGTTGCGCGTCAGCCGCTACAGAGCCAGAAGCACCGAAGCCGTAAAATTCAACGCGATTCGCGTTGTTAATGGTAGTGATGGCCGTTTCCAACACCTCAGGGTCTAATTGATCCCTAACCGTCAAAAGAGAGCCTACGGTTGTATCGAAGACCTTATTGCGTAGGTCTTCGACCGTGTCTTTATCGTCCACCGCGAACTGGGTGTAGACACCACCCAAGCCTAGCTGTTGAGCAAGTTGCAACTTGAAGGAGAGAAAGCCGTCGAAGCCAATGGCTCGGCAGAAGCGAATCACGGTGGGCTCGCTAACATCGGAATTAGCCGCGAGATCGACGATGCGCATCTTGATCACGTCATTTGCGTGTTGTAGCACATAACTTGCTACTTTAGCTTCAGACTTGCGCATTATAGAACTGCTGTCAGCTATTCGTCGTATAAGATTGGGTGAATGCACTTGCTGCCCGCCTTGTTTTCTAACACTACCATCAGTCTTGAAATAGGCTTTCCATGCTACTCAATTTGCCAAGCTACCGCATCTGTTTGTCTCGCGAATACTCACTCTTTATAAACACCAGGCTACTCTCAAACCTGTGTACTTAGCCGATTCGAGGTAACATGTAGCTTATGAAAGTGCTTGATCTAAAATTTGTAGATTCTATCGCCACCATCGGTGCAGAAGATTGGAATAGTCTTGCTGGAATAGAGAATCCATTTACTCGCTATGAGTTTCTATGGGCTTTGGAGAAGACGGGCTGTACGACCCAGGCGACCGGCTGGGAACCACATCATGTGGCCGTCTACAGCGTTCAGTCGGATGCCGAGTCTCGTGAGCTAGTCGCTGTTATGCCTCTCTATCAAAAAACAAATTCTTATGGCGAATATGTTTTCGACTGGTCCTGGGCTAGCGCTTACCAGAACTATGGCCTTAACTATTACCCAAAGTTTGTCAGCGCAGTACCGTTCACTCCTAGCCACGGTACACGACTATTTACCGGTGATTCAGTAAATAGAGATGACATAGTCAAACTTATTTTTGAAGAGCTGAAGAGCAAGGCGGAATCTATAGAAGCGTCTTCTTGGCATATTCTTTTTCCAACAGAGGACGAAAACAAGCTGTTCGAGACTATTGGTATTCCGGCGAGAACCGCTTGTCAGTTTCACTGGTTCAATCGAGACTACTCAAGCTTCGATGATTTTCTAGCGACGCTTAATTCGCGTAAGAGAAAAAATATTAGAAGAGAGCGGAAGAAAGTCGCCGAGCGAGGCACGAGATTTGAAACGCTCAACGCAGCTGACATTTCTCTCGAGCATTGGAATACGTTCTACCAATTCTATCAAAGCACTTACATGATGCGCGGCATGCAGGGCTATCTGAGTCAGGATTTCTTTGCCGAGCTTGCACAGTCAATGCCGGAACAATTGTTCATGATAGTCGCACTCGATGGAGAATCGATAATCGCTGCAGCACTCTTCTTCAGAAACAATGAAAAGGTGTTTGGCCGGTACTGGGGTAGTGCACAAAACTATCAATTTCTGCATTTCGAAACGTGCTACTACCAAGGCCAGGAATACTGCATTGAGCACAAGTTGCAGAGTTTCGATTCGGGCGCTCAAGGGGAGCATAAGATTCAAAGAGGCTTCGAGCCGATAACGACCTATTCCAATCATTGGATTGCTAACGAGGGCTTTGCCCAAGCAATAAATAAATTTCTCGATGAAGAGCGATCTCACATCGAACAATACCGGAAAGGAGCTGCCACGCTACTGCCATTCAAAAAAAAAAGCTAACCGACGGCTAACTAACTCAACCCGTAGAGAGGACTCGAAGCTCCCGAGTAGTGTCTCCCCAATACGTGAGTATAGATCTGAGTCGTAGTTACATCATTATGTCTCCTAGTAGCTCTTGAACAGTCCGAATGTCAGAACCTGCAGCCAACATATGTGTAGTGAACGAATGTCGAAAAGTATGGCAAGTTACGCGCTTAGTGGTAATACCCGCAGCTAAGGTCGCCACTCGCAAGAACTTTCGAACGCCGATCGGATGCAAATGGTATCTGCAGATCTCACCAGTAAGAGGATGGATGCAGTATTTAGGAGAAGGGAATAGAAACGCCCATGTGGGTAGACTCTACACATCAGGGTACTTTCTCTGCAGAGCGGGGCTCATAGCAGCAGAGATTCTAAGCAGCGCATCTTTCTCATGGATCGCCATGGCCTTTAGATACCGCGCCTCCAGTCGGACAATAGACGATAGTCCAAGCAGTGTTTACTTGTCTTTTCGTCCTTTCCCATTACGGACTACGAGAGACTTACGATCAATATCGATGTCTTGCAGTCGTATGTTTAAGCTTTCCTCTACTGTTACACCGCTCCCGTAGAGCAATTCGATAATCAGTCTATTTCTATCTCGTAATTGATCAAGGATTAACTTAAATTCTGTCTTGGATAAGACTATTGGCAAATTCCGATGTTTGCTAGCGAGCTTAAAACCTAGGTCACCTACCTCGCGTTTCAGATATCTTTCAAAGAGGTAAACCAGTGAGTTGAGCACTACCTTCTGGGTATTAACACTCACATTCCATTGTGTGGCTAAATAAGTTAAATACTCCTCAATCTTTTTACCTCAACATCTTGAGGGTGTTGAAGTTCGCAGAAATAAATAAACCTCTTTATCCACAAAAGATAAGTTTTCTCAGTAGCCAAACTATAGCCACGCAATCGCATATTCCCTCGTACTGACTCTATAAATGCACTCATAATATTTCTCAGACATTTTGGTTAGATAAACCAATATGTAGTCGAATTAGGAGGAATATGCATAGGTTTTTTCGCTTTCTTTCACAAAAAGCGCACATGTGCTTATCAAAAAATCGAAACCTATGGATTATCAATAACGTAGGAAAGTGTAGAAAAAGGAAACGAGACACCAAAAAAACTAAACAAGAAACGCCATATCAGTTCTGGCAAAGTGAGCAACCTACTGGAATATCTGTTTTATTTCAGACAGTTAGAAGCATGAATCGGAGGCATGAAAAGACAAAACGAGAATGCTTCATATACAAATGTTATGTGTCTCGTCCCAAGAATGTACAGTAGTTAAGACTCTTAAAAACTAGTTCCGAATATGCCCTAGAACCTATATGGTTTACTCAACCCATATAATTGCACATATGCTTCAGACAGGCTTATGACCATGGAGAATCAACAAGAAGAAGAAAAGCCCGTAGCAACGACTCAGATCGCAAATATGTTGATCCTGATAGCTATCCTTGGTACTTATAACAGCACTGAATAATAAGAAAAACATGAGGCCCCATTGAAGTTCCCGCAGATCCCAGAAACGGCAGGTCTTAACGTCCAGGGGCACGATGGCGGGGTTCTGTGCTCACGACACATAACAATCAAATCAAAAAGGAATCAGCGCTTCGCGGCTGATTCTATTATTCAGAGCGTTATGTGCATAAAATTAGTTAACCTAAATACAAAAATAAAAGGAAACGAGCATGAGTGCATTTGAAACAGCAACTAAGTTTTTTGAGACGTGTGAAGCCCCTCTTGGATGGGAAGCTTGCGCAGAATTTGTTCAAGATGGCGCTACGTTCAATGCACAAAGCGAACCTATAGCTGACATTGATACCGTGCAGGCTTATGCGGACTGGATGCACGGGTTTGGTACAGTTACTTCGCCCGAAGGCTCGTATGAATTGCATTCATCCAGTTTTGATGAAAACACGCAAACAGCAATTTTTTTTGCCACCTATCATGGAAAGCATACTGGAGAAGGTGGGCCTGTCCCGCCGACGAACAAAGAGACACATTCTCATTATGTATACATTCTCAAAATGAGTGATGAAGGCAAGGTCTCGGACATGATCAAGGTTTGGAACGCCCCATGGGCAATGACTGAACTCGGGTGGACTTGAGTGGGCTGGGGCACATAACATTCAAATCAAAAAGGAGGTGCCACGCGCCCCTATTATTCAGGGCGTTATCTGCATCAATATCCAGCCAAATTTAAAGTGATAGAATAGTGTCACTCTATGAAAACTGAACTTGTAACGACCTTAAAGCGACAAGCCACAAAAATCCTAGCGGATTTACGTGCTTCTAAAGAGCCCGTTCTGATAACCGAGCATGGTCAACCATCAGCATATCTCTTAGATGTCGATGATTACGAGATGATGCAAAATCGAATACGAATTCTTGAGGGGATCGCTAAGGGCGAGACCGCAATTCAAGAAGGCCGTGTATTCAGCCGCTCTAAAGCCGAAGAAAAATTGGGCAAATGGCTGAAATAGTTTGGACTGAGCCAGCTCTAGAGGACTTAGACGAAATAGCCGAGTACATAGCCTTGGACAAGCTCAACGCGGCCCAAGGTCTCGTTCGAGCAGCGTTTAAGCGTATTGATATACTCGGCCAATCACCAAGTTCCGGGAGAAAGGTTCCTGAACTCTCCCCATCGAAATACAAAGAAGCTATCGTCGGCCCTTGCAGAGTGTTCTATCGCTACACAAAAGGCTCTGTCTATATTCTGCACGTAATGAGAGTTGAGAGAGAGCTACGTAAATATTTGTTGCAAGACCGAGACCTGAAAGGCAGATAACAATCAAATCAAGAAGGGGGCAGCGCTACGCGGCTGCCCATTCAAAGAAGCTTAGGTTACAGCTTGCAGCATTGGATATAGCGACTTCTTGAACTGTATGACCATCGGTTTTTATGGAATAAACCCAATTCGATAATTGATATTTATGCGCCAATAAAAACTAGTTAATCCGCCAATCTCGACACGGAACAAACGATAGTTAGCGCTCTAATTACAAAGTAAGAAGCAATTTAATATGACCGATACATTCGGTTTCACACCTGTCTTAGAGGGCCCTCGCGTAATTGTTCGGCCCATTCAAGAAGATGATTGGGAAGGAATGTTTGCTGCGGCAGCAAACCCAAAAATTTGGGAGCTTCACCCTGTGACGGACCGCTATAAGGAGCCAGTATTTCGCGCATTTTTCGATGATGCGATCGCCAGCGGCAGCGCGTTCACATTTGTTGATATTGAGACCGCTAAGATTATCGGATCTAGTCGCTACAATGGCTTTGATGAAGAGTTAGGCGAGATTGAAATAGGCTGGACGTTTCTAGGCCATGATTTCTGGGGCGGTAGCTATAATGCCGAGATTAAGAAGCTCATGCTGGATCATGCCTTTAAGTTCGTAGACACGGTTGTATTTTGGGTGGGCGATACGAATACTGTTTCAATGCGTGCTATGGAAAAGATAGGCGGTGTGAAGCGAGACCAGGTGATTGGTAGAGTTTTAGGCGGAATCAACTATCCGCATATTATATACGAAATTCGCAAACCCTAGGCTGTACTAATTTCAGTGAGTTAAAAAAGGCTTCTTACTCAGTTTGGGTAAGAAGCCTTTTCGGTTTGGAGCTAGGGCGAACCTACTGCTGCTTGGCTGCCTCTTCCGCTTCCTGGCGCCTGGCCCCGGCCAAGATACCTGGCATCGCGTAGTTGCCCTCATGACAAGCATATTCGTAAAGGGGGCCTTCAGTTTCGTGATAGCTCATTTCCGCAGTCCATGGCTGGCTGTAGAGATTGGGGTCGTCGACCGTAAATTGATAGACAATCTCGGTATCAGAATAACGAGTAAACTGTTCCGTGAATTTTCCTTCTGGCGAGATCGGTATAGAGCTCTGCGACATTTGTAACGGGCTGATGTTAACCGTTTCTACAGTTAGGGTATCGCCCACGTACCAGCCGCGAGAATCACCAAACCAAGGTGAGTGTACTTCTGGGCGAGTGTTTGCTCTGGCCTCTTCTGCAGAATCGAAAAGAGGGATGATGCGAGCATCGTGCGCCATCTCAACGCTGATCACTATGTAGTCATCAGTCTGCACGAATTGATACGTGCTGTTGTACAGTGTGCCCAACATGCCAGGGCCTGCAGTATTACCGAATCCGATAAGGCAGCGCTCGGCAATAGGTATTGCCTCTGGCCCAGATGTATCTCCCACGCCTGTTAGATAACGTGAGCCGAAATTCGTCCTGTTCAAATTATACGTGGGGTTTTCCAGCCTAGGGATTTGCCCGTTCTCGGGATTTACAATCAGAGAGGATCTAAATTCGCCCTTCACCAATGCGAGAGTTGAGCCTGGGTCAGTCCAGAATAGGTTGTAACCACGCAGTCCGAAATCCTGACCGCCAACGGGTGGTGCGCCGGTTTCTGGATCGATAGCCGGCCCAGCCTCAACATTTTCTGCCGAAATGCCAGCGATGCTCATATTCGCCACAATCTGCTCTGCTTGATCGTCTGGCACAATAAGAGTGTTAATCGCGCGCGGGCGCGTGAGGCTAGTTCTAGAGGCGTTGGTCCAAATACCACTTAGTTGCGGTATCTCCTGATCCTGAGCCACACTTAGAGGTGAAAGCAAAGACATGGAGGTGCTTGCTATCACTGAGCTGAGGATAAGTTTTGTTAATTTTGACATGGCGGTTCTCCTAATTTCTTCGCCAATAGTCTTGGCAACGTTCGAGTTTATCTTGATGGACCCATGATAATGGAATTATCAGCAAATTACGGCATAAACAGGTTGTTTTGACATTGCTCAATGGATTCACATCAAAGCAGGAGCGGTTTGGGCGATGCACAAAGGACTGATTCGGCTAGATGGCGTCACTAACACTCGAAAGATTAAAACCGCGAACCTTCAGTGTTGGTACAACGATGGGAGTGCTCACCGAGCTATTCTCCGATGCGGCAACACGCACGGAAGGACCGATCATTTCTATATTCTGTAGCATCTCAACCAATGACTGGTTGAAGCGAAAATTTGTTACTGGCCGTGTGATCTTTCCGTCTTCAATCAGGAACGTGCCATCGCGAGTCAGGCCGGTGTAGGAAATAATTCTAGGGTTGAGGCCGCGTATGTACCAGAAGCGAGTGAGTAGAACGCCGCGCTTAGTAGAGGCTATCATTTCTTCTAACGAGTCGTTGCCGCCGGCCATGATTAAATTGGAAGGACTCGGAAGCGGTTCCTGGTCGAGTTGACCAGCCCAGAATCGTGAACGGGCGAGATCTTCGACGGTACCAGATCGTATCCAGTCCTGCCGATTAATGGGTTGGCCACTATTATTGAATGGGCTGGTCTCTGCATCACGGTAGGCTGGATCGCTATAGATGTTAATCCGATCGTCAAATAGTTTTTCGCCGATGCGATTGCCGCCGCCAGTCTTAGAGAAATAGGAACGCCCTTCGTCTGCTGTGCGTTGATTGAACGAATTCATCATACGTAGCATCAACATACCAAGGGCGGTAGGTTCAAGAATTACCGTGTACTGCCCTGGGTCAAGATCAGTCTTACGCCAATCGCGACACTTAGCGACCGCATCGTCGGCGATACGCTGGCTCTCTATATTGTTCCAGTCATTTGCTTCGTCACCTGCCCAGCCTGACTGCAGTCCGTCTCTAGTGCGTGAAGTGAGTGTGTAGGCAACGCCAGTGCTTGAGTGGGAACCGTACACACCATTTGAAGTAGCAACCGAGCGCGTGCCAGCTCGCACATCCATATAGGATGCTGCAATTTGTCCTGCTGACTCGGCTTGTCGTATCGCAATTGCCGCCGCTTCTGCGCGAGTTATGGCTTCTAGTTCACCGGTAGATTCGTAATACGCTTGATTGTCTTGATAGCTCTGTAGATTAAGTTCGTCGACGTATTCCGGACTTTCCGGTGCGAGCCGAGCTAATGTCTCCGAGCGCCGCACGGCGACGAGCAGCGCATCGTCCTCGAAGTTATTCGTGCTAACGGAGGCAACGCGTTTTCCAAACACGCTAGTAATATCTGTCTCTTATACACATCTCCGAG
>CAJXQP010000128.1 GCA_913058275.1 uncultured Gammaproteobacteria bacterium
ACGAGATCAGCCTCGGTCTCGTGGGCTCGGAGATGTGTATAAGAGACAGGTGCCTATGCGATACAGGGCTATGCCGCTGTATTCGTTGAACAGCTAATTGGCAGCTACAGTGGCGTTATGGGGCTGCCCCTATTCGAGACAGCACAGCTGCTCGCCGAATTTTCCGTGCCTGTGCAATCAACCGATTCTGCGGTAATGAAATAAGTTATGAGCGAAGAAATTCTCATCAATGTGACAGCGATGGAGACTCGAGTGGCGGTTATCGAGAATGGTCTGCTGCAAGAGATTTTCATCGAGCGTCACAACGACCGCGGACACGTGGGCGATATCTTCTACGGTAAGGTCATACGTGTGATGCCAGGCATGGAGGCCGCTTTTGTCGATATTGGCTTGGAGAAAGCGGCGTTCATTCACGCCTCCGATATAGCGGAAATCGATGTCGACGGTTTCGAGACTAAAGACGAGGGCCCGAAGTCGATTCAACAATTACTGCGCGAAGGGCAGTTTATAGTTGTGCAAGTTGTAAAGGATGCGATTAGCACAAAAGGGGCACGTCTAACTACTCACTTAACTTTGCCTTCTCGTAATCTTGTTTATCTACCTCGAAGCAAGCACCTAGGCATTTCGCAGCGCATCGAGAACGAAGGGGAGCGACAGCGATTACTCGGGCAGCTAGATAACTGCCTAGAGCAGGAATCTTGGGATAGCCACGGTGGGTTCATAGTGCGTACAGCAGCACAAGGAGGGCTCGCGGAGGAATTCTGTGAAGACGTTCGCTACTTGCGCCGGTTGTGGGAAAAAGTGAAACAGCGGACAGAGAGAACGAAAAAAATTAGTACTGTGTATGGCGAGGTGCCGCTCTACATGCGAATCACCCGTGATCTTATTACAACGCACGTCGAAAAAATTCGTGTCGACAACGAACAATCGTTGGGAGAGATCCAGCAATTTTTAGAAGACTTTATTCCCGAGTCTATCTCGAAGTTGGAGTCCTATACTGGCGAGCGTCCGCTGTTCGATCTGTTTGGCATTGAGGATGAGATCAACAAGGCTCTGGGTAGGCAGGTAATGCTGAAATCCGGTGGTGATTTAATTATTGATCAGACCGAGGCCATGACGACTATCGATGTGAATACAGGTGGCTATATTGGGGTTAAGAATCACGCCGAGACGATTCTAAAGACGAATCTTGAAGCAGCTACTTCGATCGCTAGGCAGCTTCGCATCAGAAACCTAGGTGGAATTATTATCCTCGATTTCATCGATATGTTCGACGAAGAGCATCAGCGCCAGGTCCATCGGACATTAGAAAAAGCGCTGGGAAAAGATCCTGCGCGTTCCTCGATTACTGGAATATCGGAACTCGGCCTTGTGGAGATGACACGCAAGCGTACTCGGGAAAGCCTAGGCCAGATTCTGAATAGCCCCTGCCCAATCTGTGAAGGTCGCGGAACACAAAAATCTACAGAAACGGTCTGCTATGAGATATTCCGCGAAATTTTGCGGGTGGCTCGTGCCGTTGAGAACGATGTGCTGTTAGTTATGGCTTCTCAGGTGGTAGTTGATCGACTGCAGGGAGAGGAGTCGGATACCATGACTGATCTGCAAGAATTAGTGGCGAAGACGGTCAAATTAGAGGTTGAACCCATGTATACTCAGGAGCAGTTTGACGTTGTTCAATCTGGCTGAAGGGCCCATGTTAGCGGAGTTACCGTTAGCTCACTTTCAGTTACGGTTCAGCAAACCTGCGCTATACCGTGTAGGAAGTACAGAAGCCTGCGCGCCCATTTCTAGAGCTGGCAGCAGGGTATCTACTGAGAATCGTATCAAGACTCGAGCATGCTAAGTTCAATTCTTAAAAAAATTCGCCAACAGCTGGTACTGATGCTGGCAGTAGCATTGGTGCTGGTAGCTGCCTATGTCAGTGCTGGTCGTCAATTCATGCCGGCCGTTTCTGGTTACGTCTCCTTCTTTGAAGAACAAGTCTTTGAGCGCAGTGGCATTCCTATAAGTGTGGAATCACTTGTCGGTGACTTTCAAGGCTTCAATCCCATCCTTCATGTGAACGGTATGACATTGCAAGTTGCTAGTGACGATGCGGCGCCAGCAGAAGAGGCCGCACTTTTTCTGCAAAGCGCTTCTGTAATAGTCGATATCCCTCAGAGTATTTGGCAACGTACTTGGGTTCTGGAAGATTTCGTCGTCGAGTCGTTAGAAATAAATCTTCATCAGTTGGAGTCCGGTGCGTGGTTACTACGCGGACTGTCAGGTGGTAACGCCGATTCGGTAGACTTTGATAGTCTGTACCGTACCCTGCAACAAGTTCCCCAGCTTAGCTTGCACAACGTGGCAATAAATCTGCACGCTTTCGAAGGTGAGATGCTCCGTTTTCACAATGGTCTAGTTACCATCGTGAATCGTGATGACACGCATTTTCTGCACGCCAACTTAAGTTTGGCTGACTCATCAGAAGAGATGGTGCTCTCGATAGAGGTTACTGGCAGTGAGCTCGTCGATATGGGTGGGCACATGCACGTTGAGCTTCCTCATGCTGACTACAGTGAGCTATTTCATCGACAAGTATTAGAAGATCTGAGTATTGATGAGTTGTTCGGGGGCGGGAGTTTTTGGCTTACCTTCGAGGGAGGCGGGTTGAGTGAATTTGCCTCCGAATTCGAGTTGGATACATTAGCGTTGCTTAGCAGTGCGTCTGATTCGCTATCATTGAGCGACCTATCGGGTAGGGCTGGGCTGGTAAGACAGCCAGCTGATGATAGTTGGGAATTGTCGTTGTCAGACTTGGGGCTTTCTTGGCAGGAATTACGCTGGTCACCCTTTAATGTTTTCGTGGCGCTTAAACCTCAGATAAGCGTAGCTGTGCGTGCAGACAGTATTGATGTCTCTCTGATTGCGCAGTTCGTAGAGAGCAGTGGCCTGTTAAGTGAGAGTGCGCGGCTGCAGCTTGAACAGTATGCACCTAGAGGGAAGTTGGAGAATTTTAGCATTGCGCTGCCGCTCGAAGAGAATTCGCAAGAGCATGTGCTTATTAAGACAAATTTGAATAACCTCGATGTTGGGTCGGTACGTGGTTCTCCAAACATGTGGGGCCTGGATGGCTACGCGGAGGTCGACTTCGATCTCAGCAGTCGAAGTGCTACGGGTTTTGCCGAGGTTGAATCGAATCGATTCCGTTTGAATATTCCCAATGTGTTCACTAGTACCTGGGATCATAACTATGTCAACGGCAGTATCGGGTTCAGTCTGGACCTTAACGATGGGATGCATCTTCGATTAAGGAGCAACGCAGTCGTTGCTCAGACAGATGTTGTAGAAGGGCGCGTGCAATTCACTTCTGTAATCGATCGCCCGAATGAGGGAGAGCCGACAGCTGATTTGGAATTGCTTATTGGGGCGCTCCGTTTCGACGCCGCCGGCCGTGCTGCCTATCTGCCCGATGCACCGCGAGTGAATGAGAGTTTAGCGAATACCATGCAGTGGCTTGATGGTGCGATACTCGATGGCTTGCTGACAAATAGCGGTGCGGTATATCGCGGCTCTACGCTACCCAATGCAGCAGCTTCGACTAAGACTTTTCAGGGATTCTATTTACTGGATGAGGGCGAACTCAACTTCAGTGATGAGTGGCCCAATCTGAGCGAAGTGACTGCCTTCGTGATTGAGGATGACAACAATATTGATATCGAAGTGCTACGATCAGCTAGTCTCGATGTCGTTGCCACATCTGTGAATGGCTCGATCAGAGTGAACGCACAAGGTGAAAACTGGTTGTCTATTCAGGGCACGGTCGATGGAGCTACAGCCAATGGGCTAAATTATTTACAGAACGCCGCAGTCGGCGAGAGCCTAAAGGCTGCCTTTGCGAATTGGGAGGCCCAGGGCGATTTCAATGCGAACATCGCGGTAGAAGTGCCGCTGAATAATCCGCAGCTGCAAACAGTTGTTCGTCTCGATATGAATTTGGAAAACAACAATCTTCTCATCCCAGACTATGCGATACAGATAGATGGGCTAACTGGGCCAGTTGTCTTCGATACTCGCACCGGCGTCGAAGATAGCGAGTTGTCGGGGCGCTTGTTCGGGCAGATAGCGAATATACAGCTGAGCTCTAATTCGGTGGACGGGAACCTCGAATCGATTGGTGTAAGAGCCGCTGGCCTAGTGACTCCCGAGCAACTTATTGCCTGGCCAATGCAAAGCGAGTTCGTGCAAGATATTTTGGGAAACATGGAGGGGCAGCTTGCCTACCAGGCTAACCTGAGCATTGATCAGACTGGTATTGGTGAAGTGCCGAATCGCCTGATAATAGACTCTACACTGTTAGGTGCCTCGCTGGCTTTGCCCCATCCTTTTATGAAGTCTGTAGAAGTTGAGCTGCCTCTTAAGCTTGATATGGCGTTCTCTGGTGATCAACAGAAAATTCTTGGCTCTCTTGGTCCTACCTTGAGTTTCGACCTGGAATTAGAGCAAGGGGAAATTCGCGATGGGCTGGTATTCGTTGGTGAGGCTCAGGGCAATTTCGAAAACCTGCGCGACAATGTATCAGAAGGATTGGTAGTACTAGGGAATATGGATCGGTTCGAGCTAGAGCAGTGGAGTGATTTTCTCGCCGAGTTTAACAGCGATGAGTCTGTGTCTGAGGGCATGAGTAGCACCATTGAGTTCGTGGACGTACAAATAGAGAATTTCCAGTTCTACGGTGAGGAATTAAGTGATGTGAATATGCGCATTACTCCTGCGCTGACACAGGATAATTGGGAGATAGCACTACAGAGCAATTCAGTCGCGGGACAGGTGAGACTGCCCTTCGATAGTGATGACTACCTGAGTGTCGATTTACAGTATCTACGACTACCAGGGGAGGAGAGTGATCGAATCGGCCCACTGCAAGAGGTGAGTATTGAGCAGTTACTATTTGAAGAGGAAGAGCCTGTCGATGTTCTTGCAGACATCGACCCCCGTGAACTGCCACGTATGCACTTCTCAACAAATGAGTTTTTCATCGGAGATCGCCTCTACGGAAGTTGGAGCTTTACTCTGAACCCAAATTCCGAGGGCGCAGAAATAGATGACCTCGCCTTCGACTTTCGTGGATTACGGCTAGGTTTGGATAGTGTGTCCTCTGAAGAAACCGAGAATGATCCGCTGGATAGCGAGCCGCTTCTGGTTCCGCATTTTAGTTGGCACTTTGATGGTGCCGTACATGCGAGTTCGCTAACCGGTGTTCTTACAGCTGACAATATGGCAGATGTGTTGACGGCGAACGGATACGCGGCAAGCTTAGAGAGTAGCTCTGCTGAGTTTGTAGCTGATTTGAGCTGGCCAGGTAGCCCCGCCTTCTTTACAGCGGCGAATCTTAGTGGAGACATTGCGATAAACGTAGAAGACGGGCGATTTCTGCAAGGCGCAGGCGCCGCGGGCGCGCTTAAGTTAATCAGTATTCTAAACTTCGATGCGATTATGCGCCGACTACGATTTAGTGATGACCTGCTGAGAAGTGGACTTGCCTACGATGAAATTACGGGGCAGATGTCGATGGTCGATGGACAGGTGCACATCGAGGATAGGCTGGTAATTTCAGGGCCATCTAGTCTCTATCAGATCACAGGCGATCTAAATCTCAAAGACGAAAGCATCGTGGGCGAGATGTATTTGACGTTGCCGGTGAGTAATAATATTCCTTGGATTGGCGTGTTAACCGCGAATATTCCACTGGCGGTTGGGGCCTATTTATTCGACCGAATCTTCGGAGATCAAGTGAATAGTTTGACCAGCGCAGTCTATACACTCGAAGGCCCGTGGGAAGATTTAGAGCCTGAGTTCAAACAGGCATTTGGTTCTCCAGAGAGTCCAGCACCAGCCGTACAATAATCGATCCGAGACAAGCCTATGAAACAAGCTCTGACAAAGAAGCCGCTTAAGAGTGCAATTATTCTGCTGGTCTCATACGCACTGCTTGTCGTGCTATTCGAATCCTCACTCGGTTATTTTCAGCCCGAGAGCGCGAGCACGCTGCAGATTGCAACGACCGATGCTGATGGAACAGTTAATCAGCGCATACTGGCACGACTAGATAGTGCCGAGCAGCTCTACGTTGCTGCCAATCACTGGCCTCGTGCATGGTATGGGGAAGCGCTCGCCAACCCAGCCGTAGAGGTAAGTTTGGGAAGTGGGCAAGGCAGCTATATTGCAGTACCGGTTGTAGGCGCAGAGCATGATAGCGTGAATGCGGATAATTCGCTGGGCTTGATGTTTAGGGTTTTGACAGGCTTCCCGCCGCGCTATTTCTTGCGCCTTGATCGGGCAGACTGATTTTCTTCCGAACGCGCTCCGCGTAAAATATTCCTCAACGCGTAGTTGCCAGCATGGCAAGCATACTCGAATAGTCTTTCGTCGGTCCTTGTCATCGGCATAAGGATTACTATTCGATCTTGAAATGTATCGGGATCAATGATGGTGACCTCATAATCTAGAGAACCTTCCGCCGTCGGTGTGAAGCGTTCAATAAGCAATCGATTCTTCGCGGTGCCATAGGCAACCTGCCTCATTCCAATGCTGGCGATGGAGTCGGTGAAGTTCCTTGATTCAACGACCAGCGTGTTGCCTTCGAAATAGCCTCTTGAATCTCCAGACCAAAGAGTTATGGCCGCATCGACATGCTCCGTTTTCTCAAGCGGCACAATACGTGCGTCGAAACCCATCTCGGTTAGAATGACGACATGATCGCTGTTTTGAAAAATCTGCAGATTATTATTGTAGGGGCCGCTGAACATAGGTGGGCCGGAATTAAAGACGATGCAGCGTTCAGATAGGCCTCTATCCTCGGGTCCATCGCTACTAATGCCTCCATGAGTGAATCGTACGGGGCGATCTCCGGCTATCACTGTGACACCATTTGCATCACTGCGTTGAATGAGAGTTCCTGGAACTACATCCGGAAACCTGCCGTTTTTTGGATAGGTCACTAGCGAAGTCCTGCCATTTTCTCCAAGTGCGTCGCTCTCGAACCAAAAATTATTCACAGCTCCTACCGAGCGTGCATTCTGAGTATTCAGGATACGCTCCGACGTAGCAGCCTCTCTCACTACAGCGGAGGCGACCCTCTCCACTCTTGAGTGTAGTGTGCTTGCCAGCTCTTCATCGGTGAGAAATTCTTGATCGCCAAAGCGCTCCGGCCTTTGAAGGGGTGTCTTGTTGGAGAAATTCCAGACGCCGCGTAAATCAGGGTG
The DNA here is from genome assembly GCA_913058275.1 of uncultured Gammaproteobacteria bacterium. GTDB lineage: Bacteria > Pseudomonadota > Gammaproteobacteria > Pseudomonadales > Pseudohongiellaceae > UBA9145. The sequence goes on from CAJXQP010000128.1 coordinate 7,248, forward strand.
GCCATACTCGGTCAGCTGCGGGCTGAAATCTTGTGCGTTCACGGGAAAAGAAGCAGCATAAAGGCAGAAAAGCAACAGTTGGATGGAGAGTTTTACTACTAGTTTCATGTACTTACTCTTGAGTCAGGAAAATATCAGGGCATCATAATATAAATTCAGTTCAGTCGGTAGTTCTGCCAGGCTGCATCCATCTGCTGCACGAGAGTCATGCTAAATGGCAGAATTAACTGTAACTTTTAGACTGGCTCTGAGTCTTATTCTGAAGAGTCAATAACACGCCGACGGCTGTTGGGGATTGAATGATGATTCGACTGAAGGACTTAAGCAAAATGGTTCGAACTGCCTACATGGAACGGGTTCAGCTCGGTCAGTGATAGATGGCAGTAATTGCTAAGTTCGGTCCGCCCGGCTTCCTTCTTGTAAATTCCCATACTCCCTTGCCCCATCCGGCGATGATCTATTAAGATGCGCCGATGTCTCCAACTCTCATCACAACGCCCCAAGAGGTCTACCATCAATATAAGTATTCTCAGCAATCTTATTGCAGCGGCCTTAGTCATAGTCGGTCTGCTCGTAGAATGGCCCTATCAGGCTTATGTACTTAACACCGGTCTTTTCGCACTTTCTGGAGGGATAACCAATTGGTTAGCCGTTCATATGCTATTCGAGCGTGTTCCGGGAATCTATGGCTCAGGAGTAATTCCACTGCGATTCGAGGAATTCAAACTCGGCATAAGGCAACTGATCATGGAGCAGTTTTTCCACAAAGCCGACCTGGAGGAGTTTTTCCACGGTGCCGGTGATATCTCCGAGAAGATGACGGGTCAGCTGAAGAAGGCTATCGATGAGCTGG
>CAJXQP010000129.1 GCA_913058275.1 uncultured Gammaproteobacteria bacterium
GTTTTACACTCATCGATTGTATCTGCTTATGGAGTATTGGTCGTTTTCGCGCTCAGACTCATTAACCAAGTTTGCTGATAATGGTGAATTCGCAAAGCCAAAAACTAAAAAAGGCAGCTCGCGCCACCTGTTGAATGATCGCATTTTAACTAGAACTACCAGTCGAGGCAATTGTCCCTGTGGATTTGAGTGAGTAATTGAATAGCTAATTGGATAGCAAAGTATGAACCCAATAGAGTTAAAGCTCTTCTCAAGTCGCGTCTCAGCGATTTGCGATGAGATGGGCACCGTGCTTCGGCGCACGGCGTTTTCGCCCAATATTAAGGACCGCTTGGATTTCTCCTGCGCCTTGTTCTCGAGCAACGGCAAGCTCTTCGCGCAGGCGGCCCATATACCTGTGCATCTGGGTAGCATGGCGTTCGCTATGGAATCCATCATCGAGAATAGGCAATGGGCAAGCGGCGATATGCTGGTGCTCAACGATCCATATTTGGGGGGAACACACCTGCCAGACGTAACGCTAATTGCACCAGTCTTTGTCGAACAAGGAGCCAGTTTATTAGGCTTCGTTGCAAACCGGGCGCACCACGCAAATATTGGCTGTGATACACCGGGCTCGATGCCTATTTCTTCAAGCTTAGAAGAGGAAGGGCTGATAATCCCGCCAACACTGCTATTCAAATCTGGGCAATTACAGCAGGAAGCACTCGCGCTTTTGCAGATGCAGGGAGATTCGCTGAACGGAGACTTCGCCGCACAGGCTGGCGCTAATACACTTGGAGTGCAGCGACTACAATCCTTATTAGCGAAGATGAGTATTAGCGACTACGACCAGGGAATGAAGGAGTTGAATGACTACGCTGATCGTATTACAGCGAATACTATTGCTGAGTTGCAAGTGGGGGAGTACAGCTTCACAGACTACTTAGATGATGATGGCTGCGGTCAGTTGAGTATAAGATTGGCGCTTACACTGCGAATAGGGCCTGATCATTTGGAGTTAGACTTCCGCGATAGCTCGAAACAGGTAGCTGGAAATTTGAATTGTCCAGAATCTGTTGTTGCGGCGGCAGCATTCTATTGCGTCCGCTGTCTCCTGCCAGGAGACCCACCTGCTTGTGAGGGACTGTTTCGACGAATCCATTTGCGCACTAAAGCGGGGTCAATCGTAAATGCTAATCGGCCAGCGGCGGTCGCCGCCGGGAACGTGGAAACATCTAGTCGTCTCGTTGACCTTGTCTTCGGAGCGTTGGCGAAGGTGCTTCCAGATAGAATTCCTGCTGCGAGTCAGGGCACCATGAATAACGTAGCCATGGGTCATATTGATGATGAGACGGGCGAACGCTGGGACTATTACGAGACGCTAGCAGGCGGAATTGGTGGCGGACCAACTACGTCAGGTCGCGATGCAGTGCACAGCCACATGACCAATACATTGAACACGCCTGTGGAGAGCTTGGAAATGCACTACCCGCTTCGTGTGCACCGCTATGCCGTTCGTCGTGGCAGTGGCGGCAAGGGAAAACATCACGGTGGCGCAGGCATAGTTCGTGAGTATGAATTTCTTGATGAAGCCCAGTTGACTCTACTCAGCGAGCGTCGGCTACTCTCCCCATGGGGTCTTAACGAAGGAGGCGCGGGCATGAAGGGGAGGAATTCTTTGAATGGCGAAACTCTTCCGGGAAAGTGCTCCATTGTTGTAAAGAAGGGGGATCGATTGCTTATAGAAACGCCCGGTGGCGGGTCATGGGGAGAACCCACTCTCTTGAAATTCCCTATCTAGTCTTCACTTCATTGGCTGGAGGCGGTCTAATGCCGAATTCTGAAGCGAATCAAACAGCAATACTGACAAAGCGCTATGGCCGTTGTAAACTTCCGCGTTCGCAAGCAGTTTTCAGAAGGGAAGCTGAGCAAGCACTTTAAATTAGTTATTAATAGGTAAACGAGGCAGTACTAATGAGCATTGAAGAAACTATCAAAGAGCAAATCGATTCCAATAGCATTCTGCTCTACATGAAGGGTAATCCTGAACAGCCCCAGTGCGGCTTTTCATCGCAGGTAACACAATTATTGATGTCTTGCGGCAAGCGCTTTGCCTATGTTGATATTTTGGCGAATCCAGATGTGCGTTCTACGTTGCCATCTATATCCAACTGGCCTACTTTTCCGCAGTTGTTCGTCAAGGGCGAACTGGTAGGTGGTTGCGATATCATCACCGAGATGCATGAGAAAGGAGAATTACAGACTTTGGTTGATACAGTAGAAGACGACTCTTAATCTCAGTTGAAGCACTGCTATCCATTGAGAAGAAGCAATTTTTCAAACTACCGGTTGCTGGCCTAGCTAGTTTTTAGCTATTTACTTTTTGCCAAGAGGCCAGCCGCCGAGTTCCTGCCAAGTATTGACGATCTGACAATATAGTTCAGCTGTCTTGTGAGCATCGTAGCGTGCGGAGTGAGCCTCATCGTTGTCAAAGTCAATTCCCGCTACCTCACACGCCCTTGCCAGAACTGTCTGCCCAAATGCCAGGCCGCTAAGCGTGGCAGTGTCAAAACAAGAGAAAGGATGAAACGGATTTCTCTTGAAATTGTGCCTTTCGCTGGCGGCATTTACAAATCCTAGGTCAAAGTGTGCATTGTGACCGACTAATATAGCTCGCTTACAATGTTTTGCCTTCACCGCGTCACGGATCATGTCAAACATCGTTTTCATGACTTCTTTTTCCGGCCGTGCTATGCGAAGCGGATGAAAAGGGTCTATGCCGGTAAATTTCAGTGCAGCTTCTTCGAGCTTTAAGCCCTCAAAAGGAATGACGCGTTGGAAGAAAGTTTGCTCGATGTCAATGATTCCCTTCTCATCCATGCCCAATATTACGGCGGATATTTCTAGGATCGCATCAGTCTGTGAATTAAATCCGCCAGTTTCGATATCGACTACTACGGGAAGGAATGTACGAAATCTATTCGCGAGTAGGTGATTTTCTTCCTCATCTAAGTCCGAATCGTTCATTTTGTTGCCTCTTCGACGGACCAGGTGATGGACTCGTTTGCGCGCATGGGTATGACACTGCCGCTACCGAGCGAGAATTCTGCAGGCACAGTGCTAGGGTTTTTTCTAAGAATAACTTGAGTTTGATTGCGGGGCAGATTGTAAAAATCGGCACCGAAGAAGCTCGCGAAGCCTTCTAGTTTATCGAGTGCATCCGCCGCTTCAAAGACCTCTGCGTAGAGCTCCAGTGCGGCATGGGCAGAGTAAATGCCAGCACAGCCGCAGGAAGTTTCCTTTGTTTCTATCGAGTGAGGAGCAGAATCAGTACCGAGGAAAAATTTTGGGTTTCCGCTAATGGCCGCTGCTATAAGAGCGCGCTGGTGGATATTTCTTTTAAGTATTGGTAGGCAATAAAAGTGAGGCCTGACCCCGCCGACCAATAAGTCGTTGCGATTGAGTAGTAAGTGATGCGGTGTAATCGTGGCGGCTATATTTTTGCCTTGCCCTGTTACAAATTCAACGGAGTCTTTAGTGGTGATGTGTTCGAGCACAATCTTTAAGTCTGGGAACCTTTTTGTCAACGGTGCGAGGGTGGTCTCTATAAAGACGCGTTCTCTATCGAAGATGTCTACTTCAGCATCGGTGACTTCCCCGTGGATAAGGAGTGGCAGGCCAATTTCTGCCATTTTCTCCAGAGCTGGATAGACACTTTCGAGCTCGGCCACGCCGCTTTCCGAATTGGTAGTTGCCCCAGCAGGGTAGAACTTGATACCCACTAGGCAGTCTTCTCCATGTGCTCGCTGTATTTCCTGCGAGTCAAGTTGATCAGTAAGATAGAGGGTCATTAGAGGGTCAAAAGTGCTTCCCTGTGGCGCGCAGGAAAGGATTCGTTGTCTGTAGGAAAGCGCTTGTGCCACGGTAGTAACTGGTGGCTTAAGGTTGGGCATGACGATTGCCCTGCCAAAAACTCGCGCGCTATGGGCAACAGTAGTCTTGAGTGCCTCACCGTCGCGTAGATGTAAGTGCCAGTCATCGGGCCGGGTAATGCTGAGAGTTGTGAGGCTCATTGATGCGTGCTTCTGTGTGTTCTGAGGCGAGATTGCTGGGCCATTGTAACGGAATTAGACAGGCATCTGAATTACCCATTTGAGCCGATTTGTCTCCGCGCCCCAAAAATATTCGAATTAGTGCGTTAGTAGTGATCAGTAGAGGTGGTTGGTGCTAGAATACGCGTCCTTTTTCGCGCCAAGTCAAGCAATCTCTGGTCTTGGTGCATTTGCAAACACTCTTTCAGTTTAGGAGCGGCAATTGCTGTACCTAAAGTAGATTTGTTCTGGTTTTTAGCCAGAGTGACCAGGGATTTGGAGTTTCGTTATGTCAGATATAAACAAAGTTGTTTTAGCTTATTCAGGTGGTCTTGATACCTCGGTAATCGCGAAATGGTTGCAGCAGACTTATGACTGCGAAGTAGTGACGTTCACTGCCGACATCGGCCAGGGAGAGGAGGTTGAACCAGCGCGGTTGAAAGCCGAAGCTATGGGCATTACGGAAATCTATATAGAAGACCTGCGCGAAGAGTTCGTGCGCGACTATGTAAATCCTATGTTTCGTGCGAATGCCCTGTATGAAGGTGAATATCTATTAGGTACTTCTATCGCTAGGCCATTAATTGCGAAGCGGCTGGTCAAGATCGCGGCGGAAACTAATGCCGATGCTATTTCCCACGGAGCGACGGGAAAAGGCAATGATCAGGTACGATTCGAGTTAGGCGCCTACGCACTTAGTCCTGGCATCAAAGTAATCGCGCCATGGCGAACCTGGGATCTGAATTCGAGAGACAAATTACTGACCTACTGTGCCCAAAACAATATCTCCGTAGAGAAGAAGCTCGGAACGAAATCACCTTATTCCATGGATGCTAATCTACTTCATATCTCCTACGAGGGTGACGTGTTGGAAGATCCGGGCACGGAACCTGAGGAAAATATGTGGCTGTGGTCTGTATCTCCCGAAGCGGCACCGGATGTTGCGACTTATATTGAACTGGAATATGAACGCGGCGATATCGTCGCCATCGACGGCGAGAAGATGTCTCCTGCTACTGTGTTGGCAAAACTCAATCGTGTCGGTGGAGCAAACGGGATCGGTAGGGCAGACATAGTTGAGAATCGTTATGTTGGCATGAAGGCCCGCGGCTGCTATGAGACTCCCGGCGGCACTATTATGTTGAAAGGGCATCGCGCGATGGAGTCCATGACTCTGGATCGTGAGTTAGCTCATCTGAAGGATGAATTGATGCCGCGCTATGCGACCTTGATCTATAATGGCTATTGGTTCTCTCCAGAGCGAATCGCCTTGCAGACTCTTATCGATGAGTCGCAGAGGTTCGTAAACGGTAAAGTGAGACTTAAACTTTATAAGGGAAACGTGGTGGTGGTTGGCAGAGAGTCTCAGGATTCTCTGTTCGATGAAGCTGTAGCAACATTCGAAGATGATGCGGGTGCCTACAATCAAGGTGACGCTGAAGGCTTCATTAAGCTTAATGCGCTGCGACTAAGAATCGCTGCGCAGAAAGGGCGAGTGTAAGCAGGTACAACTGAGTCGTCGACTGGCTTATTCGGCGTAGACCTTTTTGCGAAACTCGCAGAGGTCTTCGATGACGCAGGCTCCGCAGCGGGGCTTGCGCGCCAGGCAGACGTAGCGTCCATGTAAAATTAGCCAATGATGTGCATCGAGCAAGAATTTTTCGGGCACTAATTTTATCAGCCGGCGCTCGACTTCTAGCACATTCTTTCCCGGCGCTATCCCAGTGCGGTTCGATATCCTGAATATATGAGTATCTACCGCCATAGCGATCTGACGAAACGCTGTGTTCAGTACTACATTTGCGGTCTTTCTCCCAACGCCGGGAAGTGCTTCTAGCAACTCTCTTTTATCTGGCACCACAGAATTGTGTTCTTGTACTAAGATATTGCAAGTCTTGATCACATTGACGGCTTTAGTGTTAAACAGGCCTATCGTTTTAATGTATATTTTTAGCCCGGCAACACCGAGAGCAAATATTTTCTCTGGAGTATTTGCTACCGCGTAGAGTTTTTTCGTGGCCTTGTTAACGCTGACATCAGTCGCTTGCGCCGAAAGGATAACCGATATCAACAACTCGAAGGTGCTGCTGTATTCTAACTCGGTTTTAGGATCTGGATTTTCGCGCCTAAGACGCGAAAAAATTTCTGTTCTTTTTTCTTTGTTCATTCTTTGCTTAGCCTTCCGGTAACTCGCGCTCTCTTCGCTGGCACAAGATTTTCCGACTCATCAATTGCTGTGCTACTTGTTAGTTGCGAAAGTGAATTTAGTAATGCAACTAGCAAGCCTAACAGTATGAGAACGCCTGCCTGGGTATTGGCGAACCGAAAGAATTGCCTGTCGTCTTGGTTGCTCGCCACAGTGGAGAGTTCGCTACTCGCGCTAAGCAATAGCTGCCAGTTAGCGAGGATCGTTCCGCTAACCAGCAATTCCCTACAAGCAGCAAGCAAAATGAGGGCGATTAGGAACCCTGATCCAGTTTTTGCTGCATCCAGTGTAGCAATGGGCCAGTGGGATTGTGCAGCTACCGTCTCCATGCGAATTAAGATGGCAACGTTGCAGCAGATTAGGGGTAGATAAATGCTAAGTCTTAAAAATAGCGGATAGAAGTAAAGTTGGCTTATTGTTTCTACTAAGGTGGTGTAGCTAGCGAGTATCAGCATATACCAAACAAGGCGCCATTTGTGCGGGATAGTCTCCTTTAAAACAGAGGCGGTAAGACAGGAAAGAACGCAGACAAAAAATGTCGCGACACCGAGTCCTATGCCGTAAACAAGAGTACTAGAAACGGCTAACACTGGGCTCAGGCCCAGTAGTTGCATTAGTACAGGGTTGTTCTCCCAAACCATGCCTTCTTTGCCTGCTTGTAGTTCTAGGTCATTCACGGTTTTACTTGTGCCTCATTAGGCATGACTGAATTGGGCTTGCTGCGCAATCGATGCCCAAAGATTCGTGGTCTGCAATACTGATCTAGAACCGGGGCGCAGAAATTGCCAAATAATACGGCGAAAGCAATCGAATCGAGATAACTACCCCAAACTCGTATGGAGTAGATGGTTACGCCGATTATGAACCCGTAGACAAGCTTGCCTGGCCGCGTGGTGGCGGCGCTGACCGGGTCAGTGGCAATAAAGAATGCGCCGATCATGGTCGCGCTTCCAAAGAGGTGAAGATAGGGCGTGCCGTAAATCGCTACACTGCCCGGGGCATAGAATAGAGCGGCAAAGGCGAATACCGTTGTGATGATCGCCAAGGGTATGTGCCAGCTGATTATCTTCTTGTAGAGCAAGAATAGACCGCCGAGTAAGTAGCCGATATTGATTATCTCCCATGCAGTCTTTGACTCTCGGGAAAACAGGGAGGCTCCTGATTCCCCCGCCGCTAATATCGCACTTTTACCAGCCATCTTGAATTCGATGAGAGGAGTAGCCATCGCCAAGCCATCGATAAATTCACGGGTGTCGGTCGCGCCTACTGCAGCGAATGGAAAAGCGAGTAATAGCGCCTGCTTGAATCCGTTCCAACTAAGTGGACTTGAAAGCTCCCGTTCACCATCGGCAATGGGTATGCCAAGATTATCGATGGCTAGTGGCCCGTTGATTGCTTCTAACGGGACATGCCAACCAGTCATCTCTAAAGGGAAAGCGAGCAACAACATGGCATAGCCGCACATCGCCGGGTTGAAGGGGTTCTGCCCAAGCCCGCCATACAGATGCTTAGCAATCACAATTGCGAATACGATTCCAAGCGCCACAAGCCAGCAAGGCGAGCCAGGAGGAATGGCTATAGCGAAGAGTAGCGCGGTAACTAAAGCACTTCTGTCAGATAGATGGGAACGAATGTCTCGGTTGCGCAGCCGCAGCATTATTGATTCAGCGAGCACTGCGAATGTAATTGCGATAACTATGTTGATTAAAATACCAAAACCAAAAAACCACAGTGACGCGAAGATTCCAGGAAGAAGTGCATACAGGAGTGTCTGCATGAGCTGAGCAATATTTCTGCCGCTGTGTTGGAAGGG
>CAJXQP010000130.1 GCA_913058275.1 uncultured Gammaproteobacteria bacterium
TGCCGACAGTTTATCCATGCCGTCTTCTTCGAACATCCATGGATAGGACGAATCACCGCCGATCAATTGCACGAGATTTAGGTCAACACCTTCCGCGGGCAGAATTTCATCGTAGATGATCTTTAATTCTTCAAAACTAAATGTTTGGAGAAATATTTTGTCTTGCTTGCTGGTGTAGCCGTAGGATTTAAGCATTTTGACGACTGCCGTGCTGATGTCTTTTCCTGCCTCACGGTGAAACTCTGGGCCTTTGATTTCTGGATAGATACCGACGTTCTTTCCTGTGGATTTGTTCATACCCTGGATTAATTCGATTTCTTCTGACAGTGTAGGTACGCTGAAAGAGGATTCTCCGATTGGGAATCGATTGGCATAACCCTGCGTTTTCTCACCATTTTCGATATCGAAGCCTTCGCTTGCTCGAAGTTGCCTTACCTCAGCAAGAGTGAAATCGATAGCGTAGTAACGGCCATCATCTCTCACTCGATCGGGAAAACGCTCAGCGACGTCTGTCGTTCTATCCAGAGTGATGTCGTGTAGGACGATGAGATGGTCGTCCTTGGTCATTACGACATCTTGTTCTATATAGTCGGCGCCCATGGCGAATGCCATAGCCTTGGCTTGCAGGGTGTGCTCGGGCAAGTAGCCACTTGCACCTCGATGAGCGATTACGACTTTCTGTGACTGCGCCTGAGTAGAGAGTGTTGCTGTCATGAGTAATACACCGATTGTCTTAAGGCCGAGTGATCTGAAACGAAAAGAGTGCATTAGAGTTACCTGGGTGCCTGCCTGAGAATATCGGATGCTCTCTAGGCGATGAATGATTGATCGTAAGTCTAAGCGACGGACTGTGTCGTTTATATTACAAAGCATACCGGCAATACAACAGTAGTCGCCAGAAGCTGTCTAAGAACCCAGTCGATAGCGCAATTTTATAGCGATCGTATCAACAATCCTGTCGTTCCATGACTGCTCGAGGAGATCCTGGAAAGTATTGAAGGAATCGCTCGGCAAGTTGCTTCCCCGAGTATAGACCACGAATAGATCAGACAGTGGAGCGATCTGCCAACGATATCTAGCTTGAAAGGTGAGACGGCTGATAACGAAATCGTCTGGAGTCATATCAGGATTAGCCACCTGCTGCAGAAAATCTAAACTATTAGGATTTACCTGCCAGAAGCGATTTTCAAACGCCTTGATAGCAGTCCATTGTGCGGTAAGTCTAAGTTGCTGAAACGCTGTTACGAAGTAATTCATCTCCAATTTAGGAGCCCATTGATGGGCTTCGAAGCTTGTGTAGTTACCACCACCTTTGTGTACCAGAAGCGCCTCCCTATCGGTGTAGTTTAGACTAAGATCGGTGGAGAAGCGGTCGTCAGGCCGCCACACGATGCCTGCTCCACCTACTATTCTAGCCGGACCGAGTTCGTCCGCGTCTAAATTCAGACTGAGGTTGTAGGAGATCGACTCTGCTGGATTTGTGCTGTAGCGAACGTTTGCGCCCCAGCGCTCTGGCAAACGAAAGTCGCCCGTGCCGCGCCCCAGCCTGTCATCAACGCGTCTAGGGAAATAACGAAAACTGACGTCGAGGTTATCGTTGTTGAGATAATTGTAGCCACGATTTAGGAACAAGCCCATGCGCACTGGCTGCCCTGAAGTGTTCCATTGATTGGTAAAGAATACGCTGGTGGTTCTCTGGCGAAGTTCAGGAATATCGGATTCCGTTAAGAAATAGCTATAGTCCATATTCATCTGATCGTTTCGTGCCAAGAACCCAAGATCGGAAATATCCAACGTATCGTCTATATAGGTAGAGCGAAGCGTGTGTTGTGCTCCCCTGCGCGGGCGAAAACTCACATCAGCGAAACCACCGGTTCCAGTAACACCCTGTACATCACTATGCATAAATTGACTGTCTACTACCCAGCGGCTGTCCGCTGAAAAGTAATGAGCGTCTATCGAATTAACAGTGGCATCGATCTCAGAATGGGAAACGTCTGTGCCCATCCAGCCCAATGCCCGACGACCACCCGCGCTGGTGTCTTCGTATAACACTCTAGCTATGGTGAAGTCACGCCCCTCAGCCTGCAAATTAACTCGAGAACCATCAGCAAGTGTGCCCCGAATTTCGCTATCGTCTTCTGAGGCGAGTAAGGTTCCATAGCGCCAGTTGCCATTCTGACCGGCCAGTTTTACTGCGCCCAAGAGTTCCGTATTTCTACTTAAATCTGTCGGCACTACACTTACGTCACTTGGCACATCGTACAATGCAGCAGCACCTATACGGCGCGTGTTTAATAGCGAGATAGGGCCACCTGGGCCACCTCGACCAGAGGTGCGTGGCGAGGTATTGAAGATGTCCTGCCCTTCGAGGAAAAAGGAACGCCTCTCAGGAAAAAATACTTCAAACGCGGTCAAGTTGACCACCACATCGTCCGATTCAACATTACCGAAATCCGGATTCAATGTTGCTGACAAGAGCGTATTAGTCGTTGGCCGCCAGAAAATCTCAGTTCCAACTTTGAATTCAGTCTCGTTTGAAATATTGTCTACGACAGTCGAGGCAAAGGGGTAATAGGTAAGCTGTCTGCGTGGCTCTATGTCCCTGAGTTCGTATTTCTGGAACGCGGACAAATACTGATTCACGGTACGAGGTAGTGGTGGATTGGACCAGGCCTCGCCACCGAGATGCCCGACCTGCCGCTCGAAATAGAACCCGACCTGCCGCACATCTTCTACCTGGGGCAGTGGCATCATGGCCCAGGGAATGTAGTACTCCACGCTCCAACCGTCGTCCAACGCCTGAGTGCGACCATTCCAGGATCCATCCCACTGCATGTTCATTTGACGTTCTGGGAGTAGCGATGCATCGGTCAATGAATCGCCGAGATTGATGCGTAGAAAATATCCGTACAGGCCGTCACCTGAAGCATCTATACCCACCACGAAGCCATCGCGATCGAGCTGTGTGTCTCTAGAGGTCATGCGCGCAACTAGTGTGCCGGGGGGTTGATAATTAATCGCAGAGATATAGATCCCCTGTTCGGTATAGAACATCCGAATATGGGTCTCGTAGACAGCGTCTGCCAGTGTGTCAGGATTGATGACCTTCATGCCGTCGATCACCGGCAAGTCATCCCAAACTGCCTCGTCGACGAATCCGTCGAGGTTAATATTGGCAACGCTTTCGTCTAAACGCGTCATCTGCGGTATAGATTGTTGAGCTAGAAGTGGCCATGACAGCAAGGAGAAGGATAGACCAAGGCAAGCGCGCAAGAAGGTAACTTTCATTTTTTCACTCTGCGGTGGCTTTTCATCACTGCGACCAATACTAGCTCGGTCGTGCAGGATAATAGGGAAATCACTATATCCTATCCATTTCAAGAATTAACAATCGGAAACAAATAGTCACAAGTTTACTCTAGATGCAGCGCTGCCTCTTTAGGGGCTTGCGGGTCAAAACTAGTTATTTGCCATATTTTGTCACTATTGACCTGCAACCTGCCTTTATTCGGCCCATCGCTTGTCAGATTACTGCGTTGTAATACACGCTAATCTACTATCAATTGCTAAGGAGTATCCGGTGAAACTGTTCAAAAAGACTCAGAATTGTCTGTTCGTTGAGGAGGAGACGTATAAATGGGCAGCGAAGAAATCGGTCATGAGCGGTCATCTGATTACGGTAGCTGTGCTGTGCCTACTTGCAGCATTTCTCTTTAGTACGCTGCGCTAGCGCGCTTGCAGGACGGCCTCTGCGGTTAGCCGCTGATCATCACGCTGAATATCCAAGCGAACGGTATCCCCGGGTGCTGATTCCCTCAGTAGGTTGGAATAGACCTGAAGATTCGTCATAGGTTGCTCATTGTAGTTGAGCAAAATATCTCCAGTTCGTAGTCCGGCCTGCTCTGCAGCTCCGCCTGGAGTAACATCACTTATGCGCACTCCAGCACCCGAAAAAGCGAAGTCTGGCACAGTGCCCAGGCTCGCAGATCGCTCTCCGCTCGCACCGGCAACTCTTGACTGCACTCTCACAGGAACACCCGCAAGCGTCACTCGCAGCGGTTCAGTATTATCCGCGAGATAGACCGCAGCCTCTTCTAGCCAGAGCGCCACATCAGCCATACCAGCCAGATCGAGCTTGTCTGCACTGTCACTCAGTTGATGATAATCCTCATGAACACCGCTAAATAGATGGATAGACGGTATGCCAGCATTCAGGAAGCTTACATGATCGCTGCTAGCAATCGTGTTGGCAGGAAAACTGGAATTTACACCGATGGTGAACCCGATGCCTTGTGCCATAAAGGGCCATTCATAGGCGCTATCGGTGGCGAATACTTGTAGGTCTCTGCCATCGAGACGCCCCACAGCGTCGAGATTGATCATGGCGTAGAAGCCTTCAGCGCTGAAACCAGCGGGAGGGTTGTCTACAAAATATTTTGAGCCGAGTAAGCCGGATTCTTCTCCGCTGAATGCAACGAAAAGAATCGGTCTCTGCGGCGTAAAAGCGCGCACGAGTTGATTCGCTACTTCTACCAACGTAGCGATGCCAGACGCGTTGTCGTCTGCGCCCGGGAAATGACGCCCCGATTGAGCATCGATACCTAGGTGATCATAGTGTGCGGCTATAATCACAGGTTCATCACTAAGCGAAGGATTCACGCCCGGAATCATGCCGACGATATTCGTCATCTTGACATTGCCTTTCCCAGCAACACTTTCACTCCATACTTGACTATAGGTTCCATTAATAGTTTGTAGTCCGGCGGCTCGAAATTGTCCTGCAATGTATTGCGCAGCCAGATCGATGCCACTCGTCCCTAACCCTCTACCTTGAAATTCTACGGAACTCAGCTTTGTCGTGTGCTCTCTTAACTGATCAACCCGATACTTCGAAGGAAGTACGGTAAGCGGCTCCTGCACAGGTAGAATCTCGAAATTTACCCCGACCTGAATACCTGGCTTGATCCATTGCATAGGTGAATCCGGGCTCGACCAAACCCCTTTTACATCGTTCGTAGGCTCATCGCCCAAGAAACTCAGATAGGAATATTTCCCGTAGTGCGGCAACTTCTCGATCATTCCGGGCATCGCTATCATCTGGTTTACATCGATGAAACCCAGGGCGAGATCCGAATTGGTTGGATGGCGAGCAACGAGCACACTGCTTCTGTCTGCAAACTCTACATCTGACCCACCCATGAGAATTCCCGCTGGACTCATCTGAACCCCATACAGCTCACTCGCAGCGAATACAGATTGTGCAAACGGATTGTCGCGCCCGAGTACCCACACCGACCTATCCTGCGGTAGTTCTGCGATATCTTCTGCATTTACTATCTGCGCATCGACACCCGCGGCAAAGGACTCAACCATCAGCGCCCAGTACTGTCGGTTCGCTTGCGGCAATACAAAGCTAATAGACTGGGCACCGAATAATTCGCCGATAGTAGGAGGCGTCTCTTCCCTATCCAAAGTTCGGAATACGTCAAAATAAGGGTCGACCAATACAGCCTGCAGTTGATCGTAGTTATCAGCCATGACGCCTTCGAGCCGTTGGGTGATATCGATGTCATAGATTTCCGGCATATCACTTCCTTCGTAATACAGTGCAACTGGAACTCTAAGCGCGTAAGGATCTTCTGCCTGAATCTGCGCGAACATTATTCGAGCACGATCACCAATGACCTCCTCCACTGAAATAGATAATTCTGGCGCCCCAGTTCGATCAACCCACTGACCGAAAAAGCCACTAAGGTCCAAGCCACTTAAATTGGTAAAATGTAGCGAGATATCTTCGAATGTCGCACGCTTGAATTTGTAGGCATCGTAGAATTGTCGTAGCCCCGCCAAAAACATTTCATCGCCTAGCTGAATTCGAAGCATATGCCAGAGCATAAGTGTCTTGCCATAGCCTACGGCTTGAGACGCCGCCGAGTTACGCGAGGTAAATTGTGAGAGAGGAAAGTCTGCTCCATCGACGACGTAGTTCTTGTACCTTGCCAGCATTTCTTTTCGATACTCATGCCCCAAGCCATCCATTTCTCGAAATAGATGGTCGGCAAGATAAGCCGTTAAACCTTCACTCCAGTTTCCTGTCTCATAGTCGGGATAGACTCCGTTGCCCCACCAATTGTGTAGAATTTCGTGCGGGTAGGAAGACTCGAGTATGAAGGGGAAACGAATCACCTGTTCACCGAGGAGCGTAAATGACGGCATTCCGTATCCGGTTTCCCAAAAATTTTCGATCAAAGCGAACTTGCTATAAGGATATTCGCCGAGCAGGGGCTCGTATAGAGCTAGGTAACGCCCAGTCGCATCCATGTATTTTGTAGCAAGATCCGGATCAGGCGTTCGCAGGTAGGCAAGAACTTCAACATCATCCGCACGTTGTGAATACTCAATAAAATTGGCCGCAATCAGGTAGACCTCTTCCATGGGCTGATCGCTTTGCCAGCCGTTGCCACCAAGGCGATCGCCTTGGCTAACTGCCGTCCAACTGCTCGCCGAATCGGCGAACTCTACATGTAAGTCGAAACTGATCAAGTCGCTACCGAAGTCTGCAACCCAGACGCTGCCCTTGTTTAGATAGACGCCCTGCTCGCTGATGATGCCCGAGCTCTCTGCGAAGCTCTGCGCATACTCGGCGCTCGTCTGCTCGGCGGTATCGAAGATCGTACCGCTATAGATGAGTACTATCTGATTTCGATTTCTGCGCGGCGGACTAACACTGTACTCGGTAGTTGCTGCGGCCAATCCACCGGTATTGTTGATTCCTGGAACATCCACTTGCGTGTTGGCCGCAAGCGCTTGTAGGCGGTTAGGCTTATTAGTGATGCGAAGATTGCTGTTCAAGGAAAAGTTTACTGGTGCGGCCAGCATCGAATCGGGCAGAGTAACGGTGTCCTCTACCGAGAGCGATTGATTCTGTGGATCGAGGATTACCTTAAGACTATGGTGGACAAGCGCGGGCTCACCTTCCACAGCATCGACAATCTGCGCTGATACGGTACCCACCAGGAATGCAATCGCGCCGCACAGGCTTAAACCAACAATGACTGTTCGATGCAACACGCTTTGTGAAATTCTGTTTGTCATAACAATCTTAGAAACTAAGTAGCGCGACTAGGATTACAGCCCCAACAGCTCCAGTGCTTGTTGGTGGTTCCAATCGCTCATGTGAATCTGCGAGGTTCCATCGGCAGTTCGCGTAGTACTCCAGGCCAGCTGAGTTCCATCTGGTGAGAACACCGGAAGGATATCTGTGCCTGCAGTGTTGGTTACACGTACCGGAGGATTCATTCCTATCGGGTCTATCATGAACAGTTCAAAATTCGCATTACCTAGGATATTGCTGGAATAGATAATGTAGTCGCCGCTTGGATGATAGTAGGGGCCCCAAGAGACCATCGCATCGGCGGTCAATTGGCGCTGACCACTACCGTCGATATTCATAGTCCAGATCTCCGCACTGTTACCGTCTGGATTAAAACGACGCCACACAACCTTGTTATTGTCTGGGCTAAAGAAAGGGCCGCCATCGTAGCCGGGCGAATGAGTAATCTGCTTAACGTTCGAACCGTCCGCATCCATTAAATAGAGGTCCATGAAATACGAAGCGTCGTCATCAAAAAGTTTTTGCTCGGCCTGACTCAGGTTGCGCTGATAGGCCTCTCGGTTTGACGCGAATAGAATCTGGCTACCATCTGCTGAATAAGAACCCTCTGCGTCATAGCCATCGGTACTGGTAAGATTGACTAGATTGTTGCCATTACTGTCTGCCTGATAAATATCGTAGTGTCGGTCGTAGTCCCAGCCATAAGGCCGACTGATACCGCTCTCCCGTATGGAAATCTCTTCGGCCTGCTTAGCGCGTGCATCTGGATCCTCATGCGTTGAGGAAAACATCACCGTATCCAGAGTCGGATGAATCCATGAACAAGTAGTTAGGCCGATCCCAGGAGACACTTTTTGTGAGCTGCCATCTGTTAGATTCAAGACATAGATCTGGTAGCTGTCTCTTATACACATCCGAGCCCACGAGA
>CAJXQP010000131.1 GCA_913058275.1 uncultured Gammaproteobacteria bacterium
CGAGATCAGCCTCGGTCTCGTGGGCTCGGAGATGTGTATAAGAGACAGGGTCTGGTTCTACGACTGGAACAACGCACCTGAATTCGATGCGAGCCGCGATAAAGAGATAATGCAGGCTATCGCAGAAGGTTTAGATCGACGCGGTCTGGTCATCTAGCAATCTGAAAGCTTAAAAAGTGTGCGTAAAAAAGGGCCCTAGGGCCCTTTTTTTTGAAAACGGATCAATTCGCTTCTTCGTAGAACTGCTTTGTCGAACTACTTCCAGATACTGCGAGACTTCAACAGAATATCGAACACCGGACGATCAGGATTTTCGACATGAATCATGA
Source organism: uncultured Gammaproteobacteria bacterium (assembly GCA_913058275.1). GTDB lineage: Bacteria > Pseudomonadota > Gammaproteobacteria > Pseudomonadales > Pseudohongiellaceae > UBA9145. The sequence continues at coordinate 330 of CAJXQP010000131.1, forward strand.
AAGTATCCGCATCGGGATGACTATAGCCTAAGGCTGACATGCCACCGACTGATGTTGCCTTGAACTTCACACTGTTCTCAGTGATCTCAATCAATTCCATTTCCTGCGGGCCATCGGTGCGCGCGACCATGCCCGGATCCCACTGCTGAATGTGCAAAACTAAAGAGCCGTCTACCTCTTCAATGGTGATCATCTCAAACATACTGGTTGCATCGTCACCTGTCATTCTTACCATGGCAGCGATTGAACCCGCCTCTCCCATAATCCAGTTCTCTTCTAACTGATTTGGACCTAGATTGCCTGCCCAATTACCTGTCATCCAAGCAATATCCTCAACGGTAGCTGAGGGACCTACCGCGAAGCTAGACCCTGAGAAGGCGGCTAGGCCAAGAAATACCATTGAAGTAATTGTTTTCCGATTTATCATTCTTTTCTCCGTAGATTAATTGTTTATGTCTAACTAGTATTTTTTTAAAAAATTCGTGATTTTAGCTCAACCAATGCAACATACACTCTGCATCGCAACGACCCGCTATTGTTGAATCTCCTGCAGCCAGTCTCCCAACGACTCCCATTCCATTCTGAACATATGCGGCGCACCATCAAGAACCTCCGCATCCAGAACAACGCCTGCGTCCGTTAGGCTAGTGACCGTCTCATCGAATCGATCCGCCCAATCTAACTGGTCACTGCCACCGATGCGCAAGTAAACGGGAAATTTTATTAAAGCCTCATTGTCTGTATCAGCGTTCGATATTGCCGGCACGGCTGCCACACCTAAATAGTTTTGTGGATTGCGTCGTGCAATTTCCAATGCCGACATTCCTCCGTTTGACACACCCGCCAACAACACTTTGCCTGCAGCGACATCGTCCCGCTTCTGCAACTCATTGATCAACTCTGCAATGAGCGCGTTGTTCGCCGCGCCTCGGAAGGAACGGTTGTTTGGCGAGATAGGTACTGCAACCATCCAGCCTCTCTCTGCAAAACCGCTGCCCAGCCAACGCGAAGTATCTTGTGATATCGATGCGTTGCCTGGCCCGCCGCCCATGAGGATAACTAAAGGAGATACCTGAGTGGCTGCGTTTTCCGGCGCAACAAGAAAGACATTCAACACTGTACCATCTTGCAAGGTTATGCGTTCTTGAGCCTGCATCATCATGGGGAACAAACTGCAACAGAAAATAAATAACGTTGTAAGCTTTCTCATCTCTGGCCTCCGAATTTACGGACTAATCGTCCTGGGAATCTTCCCTCTTCTTATACACTTCCTCGAATTGACCCTGCAGGCGACGCATGCCACCTAGCCAGCGGTCGTAATCGTCTGTCTTCCTGCGCATATAGGTCAATACTTCAGGGTGCGGTAGACAAAGAAAGCGCTCGCTCTCTAAAGTCTCCATTACCGTATCGGCTAACTTGTCGGGCTCTAGCATGCCATCCAGACCTGCAACCCCACCATCGCCGCCTGCCGTCATTGCCGTTCGTACAGCCTGAGGGCAAAGCACCGACACTTTGATTCCACGCTTGCCGTAGGTGATCGAGAGCCATTCTGCGAAGCCGATCGCGGCATGTTTCGTGACGGAATATGGAGCCGAGCCAACTTGACTCAAAAGTCCCGCAGCGGAAGAAGTGTTCAAGAAATAGCCTTCGCCACGTTCAAGCATACCCGGGAGAACTGCACGAGCCGCAAATACATGGGACATGACATTAATATCCCAAATTGATTGCCAGGCGTCTGTGCTGACATTCTCTCCGCCAGCTGTAAAAATTCCTGCATTGGAACAAAATAAATCGATCTGGCCGAATTTTTCAAGCGCCTTACTCACCAAGGCATTGACGTCTTCCTCGTTTCCAACGTCTGTCTTAACTCCCAGCGCCTGCGTGCTGGCAGAAATATCCGCGACCGTTGCATCGATACCCTCTTGATTAATATCTGACACTACGATTGCCTTAGCGCCTTCCCTAGCAAATCTTTCACATAGTGATTTCCCTATGCCACTTGCTCCACCAGTTACTACGATAACCTTGTCTTTAATTTGCATATTCTTTCGGCTTCCTTCTAATTTAATTTTTACCTAACACAGTTAATTCGTAAATTTCTGTCGATAATAAACTACGAAGAGAGCATTCCCCCAAGACGATTTGAAAGGATATCTTCCGCCTGGGCGACGATTCTTTCGACTAACTCTTTACAGCTTGGATTATCATCGATCAATCCAACAATCATCCCTGCGGACCAAATACCTTTGTCCAAATCACCACCATCGAAAAGCTCTCTGCCCTTCACTCCCTGCACTAGGGACTGAATATCTTCAAATTTCGTTTCACCAGGGCGAGACTCAATTTCTGCAACTTTTTCCGCAACGCTGTTCTTAAAAACACGCGCCGTGTTTCTAAAAGAGCGGTAGATGAGTTGTGTATCCAATTCCGTTGCTTCGATCATCCTGCGCTTTACATTGTCATGGATGGGCGCTTCCTTTGTTACCATGAAGCGCGTGCCCATATTGATGCCGTCGGCGCCCATTGCTAGCGCAGCGGCTAAGCCTCTGCCATCCCCTAAACCACCTGAAGCGAGAAAAGGTATCTTCAGTCTTTTTGCTGCGAGTGGCAGAAGAATCATATTGGTAACGTCATCTTCACCGGGATGACCGGCGCATTCGAAACCATCTACGCTCACTGCGTCACAGCCGATCTTCTCGGCCTTCAATGAATGGCGTAGTGAGGTGCACTTGTGAATAACCTTGATACCCGCCTCTTTAAACATTGGCAGATACGGCTCGGGATTGCGACCCGCTGTCTCGACAATCTTTACCCCAGAATCGACGATTGCCTGAGCATATTCATCATAGGGAACTGGCTTGATGGTAGGCAGGATGGTCAGATTGACTCCAAATGGCTTATCGGTCATCGACTGGCAGCGCTCAATCTCCTTGAGAAGATCCTCGGGCGTGGGCTGCGTGAGTGCAGTGACGACACCCAACCCTCCAGCGTTAGATACGGCCGATGCGAGCTCGGCTAATCCAACCCATTGCATACCTCCTTGTACGATAGGATGCTGAATACCTAACAATTCTGTAATTCTTGTCTTCATTACTGCTTTTCTCCGTGTCAAACCAATCCTGACATCTCTCTCTACCGCATGTACTACGCGGCTTGTCTCGAAATCCGAGAGCCAGTGTACGTGGTAAACCCAAGAGGTGTAAAGACGGAGGATTAGGCCGATAACCTGTGCTATATTGTCGGGCTTTATAAACTGACCGCCGCAAGAAAGACTGATTTCGAAGCTAGATTACTAGCCGTTGAGGGCTTAATCCTCAAATTGGTCATAATTTAAAACAAGGGACCGTAAACCTACTCCTTTGCACTTGAATGAACCGCCATAGAGCGTAACAAGTAGAAAAGAGAGTTTTACACAACGGAGATTTAGAATGATTCGTAAGTTACTAGTTACCAGCATAGCCGCTGCGACTGCTCTGGCAGCAGCGCCCGCGCTTGCCCAAAATGGCCAACAAGCCATCGAAGAAATTCAGGTTACTTCCACCCTCAGAAATTCTGCGGGCCTGGCTGACGTTAATGCAGCCGTTTCTGTGATCGGCGAACAGGAATTGGATTTAATCAACCTGACTCATTTGCAGGAAGCATTGAACCGACTTCCCGGCGTGAGTATTCACCGTAACAATGGCCAAGAGAGCCTCGTTGCGATTCGCTCGCCCGTTCTCACTGGCGCCGGTGCATGCGGCTCCTTCTTAGTCGCGGAAAATGGCATACCGGTTCGCTCTAGCGGATTTTGCAACGTGAACGAGATGTTCGATACGCATTCTGAAAATGCATCCCGCGTTGAAGTCATACGCGGACCAGGCAGTGCATTCTGGGGATCGAACGCTGTACACGGCCTGATCAATGTCGTATTACCAAAAGCAGGTGACGCCGGCGAAGTTATGATCGAGCAAGGGCCTCGTGGTTCACAGCGGCTCAGAGGCTCATTCGGCCACGACTACGGCAACTTCAAGCAATTGTTGATGGTCAACGGGACTAGCGAAGAAGGCTACCGCGATGACAGCGGTGTAGATCAGCAAAAAGTCTCATGGCTTTACAACTACACCATGAAAAATGGCGCCAACCTCGACGGCGGCTTCACAATGATAAACCTTAATCAGGAAACTGCGGGGTTTGTTGCAGGCACCAACGCCTTCGAAGACAGTACGCTGCGCGATACCAACCCAAACCCTGAAGCCTTCCGCGATAGTGTGAATGGCCGGGTCTGGACTAAAATTACGCAACAATTAGGTGACTGGGAAGTGGTACTGACGCCTTACTTCCGCGAAGTAAATATGACATTCATGCAGCACTTCTTGCCTGGACAGCCAATAGAAGACACCGAGCACCGCAGCATTGGCTTTCAATTTGCTGCGTATAAGGAACTTGATAACGGCGCCAATCTTGCAATGGGCTTCGATGTCGAAGATACCAACGGCTCGCTCAAGCAGTTTCAACCAAACCCAACTTCAGGATCATTCTTCCTGCGCAATTCCATCCCTCAGGGCAAGCACTACGACTTCGACGTAGGCATTCGCCAATCTGCAGGCTTCATCAACTACGAGCAGGACTTCGGTAACGGCTGGGATATATCTCTGGGTCTGCGTATAGAGAGAATGGAATACGAATATGACAACAACATGATCGACGGACGCACCGACGAGTTCGGCGTGGCTTGCCGCTTCGGATGTCGTTATAACCGCCCTGCTGACAGAAATGACAGTTTTACCAATGTCTCTCCAAAGCTGGGTCTGAGCTATGCGCTTAATGACAACCACGATCTGCAGTTCAGGGTGCAGCGAGGCTTCCGCGCACCGCAGGCTACTGAGCTGTATCGCCTACAGAACGCACAGACGGTTGCGAGCTTAGATTCTGTGGAGCTAGATAGCTATGAAGTAGCCTTTAAAGGCGCCGGTGAAAACTGGAACTATTCTGCTTCCTGGTACTTCATGGACAAAGAGAATGAGATCTTCGCCAACAGCGCTAGAGAAAATCTCAATGACAGCCATACCTCGCATCGAGGTATCGAGTTCGCCATGGGATTGGATATTACAGACACACTTGCAATACAGGGTGTCTTCAATCTAGCCAAGCATACCTACGAAAATTCCCAGATATCCGGTGGAATCGATATCAATGGAAACGATGTAGATACCGCTCCGAATACGTTTGGTAATTTGCGCCTGCAGTGGCGACCAACCAGCTCAATCATGACCGAGCTCGAACTGGTTAACATGGGTGACTACTACACGAATCCTGAGAATACACAGAGCTACGAAGGACATGACATCGTAAACTGGCGCACACAGTATCAGTATAACGACGACCTGACTTTCTATCTAAATGTGCTTAACGCAACGGATAAAGATTACGCAGAGCGTGCAGACTGGACTACGTTCACCGGCGATCGCTATTTTCCTGGGGAGCCTGTAAGAGCGTTTTTCGGAGTTACTTGGAAATATAAGTAGTTTCCGCAACGTTAATAAAAATGCCGACACTATGTCGGCATTTTTATTTCTGCTAAGAGCATTTCCCAGAGATATAGGGTCACTACAATGAACAACGCAGATGAAAGCAATTCAGAGCGGGCATTCGATAATCTGCTTGCCTATTTCTCTGCGAATAAGAACGACAACCCGGGCCCAATCTTTCATCCTGATAACTCTGTTAACAAGATGATGACGCAGCGCCCTACTGCTCTACGAAAAGCCTCGGTATTAATTGCTATAACGCGACACAGCCCGAGCAAGAATAGCGAAATAGTGCTCACAGTGCGCTCAAAGAACCTCAATAGCCACCCGGGGCAGATCAGCCTACCTGGAGGCTCCGAAGAGGCGTCCGATTCGGATGTGGTTGCTACGGCGCTGCGAGAGAGCGAGGAAGAGATTGGTCTCGCTCAGGACAGCGTTGAGGTCATAGGCCGCTTGGGTGACATGGCACTTCCCTCTGGCTTTCAAATCACACCCATCGTCGGGCTTATAGAGCCAGACTTAGAATATGTACCCTGCCCTATCGAGGTCGCAGAGATTTTTCATGCACCTCTATCCCTGCTCATGAATCCAGATTCCTACAAGTCCACGTCCATGACCTATGACAATCAGTCGAGAAAAGTTCTCGAGCTACAATTTGAACGGTTTAGGATTTGGGGAGCCACTGCTGCAATTCTCTACCATCTTGCGCAGATGATCGAAAATTCGAAAAAGTAATATCGGATGGGATTTTAGGCTAAGGAATTAACCAAAAACTTAGCTTGCGGTGGGGCTAGTGCCTTCAGCCTTGAGCTTCTTCGAAACTGATCCGCTTTTATCCTCATCACTAAGGATAGAGTGACAGACTCTGTTGCGACCTTCTTGTTTAGCTAGATAGAGAAAAGAATCGACCTTTGCTATAAATTCTTTTTCTATCGATTCATCACCTGTCGCGTAGACATCAACTCCAAAGCTAGCCTCGATTCCTAACAAGGCCCCACTGGTTTTAGTCGGCGAGTTCTCTATGATCAAGCGAAGCCGATTTGCGAAGCGAACCCCCTGCTTGAGAGTCGTATCGGGAAGAATGATAGTAAATTCCTCGCCCCCATAGCGACAAGGAATATCCAGCCTGCGAACAGCTTTCTTAATTAGATTGGATATGTGAACTAGCACGAGGTTGCCAGCCTCATGGCCGTAGGCATCGTTGACGGCTTTAAAATGATCCAGGTCTAACATTATGAGACAGGTGGGCTGACCAGAACGACGAGTACGCTCCATCTCCAAGCCAAGCGCTTGATTGAAGTAGCGGAAATTAAACAGGCGCGTCAGTTCATCCGTACGCACTAGCGCCGCCAACTGCTTGATTTTTTCCTGAAGGCGTTTAACCTCTGAAAGATTCGTGCATTTGTCATGGCCGGCGGGACAAGGTCCAACCGCTGTTTTTATGTCACTCTGCTTGCCGATCATAGAAGTTCAAATACTAATTATTATTCTTGCCCGGGTGGCAATATTTTTTGCCTCTCTAGGTCGCATCTTAGCGAATCCTCCCGGTATTTCCTCAGTGGCTGGCCCCCTGATTCTCTGCTTTGTACTTAATTTTCTTATCCAGTTAGTCCAAAACATAGCACAAAGGTGTAGTAGCCAACACCACTTCCCTCTTATTCTCGGCCTTTTAAACTATTAATTACTAATTATCAATAGTTTACGGGACAGCCCAGTCAGGAAAAGGACCTAATACACCGAAAGTTAAATGGCCCACTGTGTAGACAAAGAGGGTGATCAGAAACACCGAAAGAATATCCAGCCAGATGCCCGCCATCACCATCTTCATTATTGGCACTCTGCCGGAGCCGTAAACGATTGCATTAGGCGGCGTGGATACAGGTAACATGAATGCGCAGGAGGCAGCCAAAGTCGTGGGTATAAGTAGCAGTAACGGATGCACTCCGATGGCCTGAGAAAGGCTGGCCATGATCGGCAAAGACAGTGAAATTGTCGCCGTGTTAGAGGTTACTTCCGTGAGTCCAGTGATAAATCCCACTGTGCTCATCACAATAACCAAAGGACTGGCGTCTCCAAGAAGGGACTGCAACTGTCCTGCGATATAGACGCCCAGACCCGATGTTGTGAAGCTGTCTCTTATACACATCTCCGAGCCCACGAGACCGAGGCTG
>CAJXQP010000132.1 GCA_913058275.1 uncultured Gammaproteobacteria bacterium
AGGCTGGAGTGGATGAGATTGGCCAATTGATCAGGGCATTCGCAGCTGCAATAGATTTTTGTGTTTGGCTAGCCCGCGAATCCGTTGTTCATGGATTCGCGGGCTAGCCTTTTTTAATTTGAGCACGAGAAAGTGCTTGCGTGTGGAGCTAAGCTGAAGACTAATGGAGCAACAGATGGATAATGATACCAGTCGCGATACAAGTTCAGCCGAGGCAGAAGCGATGCAAAGGCTGTGGCCACAATTACGTAAATTTGAATTTTTTCAACTCAAGTTGTATATCGATGCATTTAGAGACCTCCTGCTAAGCGCTCTTTCTCTTGGGGCATTTATCATCGATCTCATTCAACAGAACGAAGGTCCCGATAGTTACTTTGAAAAAGTACTTCGTTTCGGCCGAAGAACTGAGAAGACGATCAACCTACTTAATCAATTCGACGCGAAGGAACGGGGAGGCCGCTCTGTCGATAGCTTCATCGATGATGTTGAGGGCAGATTTAGGCGTTAAGCTCTCGGGAATGTCGACTTGGTAGAACTTGTAATTCTGCGTCTATTGGTTGATGAGTCCTTTGAGTTTTGCTAATTGATCGGTTATTGTTTGAGATGCTGCACCCAGAACTTCAGGAATTTCTTTTGCCTAACTCACTTTTTCTTTTCACCGTTCAGATTATTGCGATGCTTAGTGTCTTTCTCTTGGCGGCAGGATACTTGAAAGCCGAGCCGCGCGCGGGAAGCGCTAAGGTGTTTGCCCTGATGGCGGTATTCATAATTTCCTATCTGCTCAACGGAATGGCAGGTCAGCATATCGAGCCGCAATTTCAGCTAGATCTAAGTCCCTGGCAATTAATCATAGTGATTGGCATGAATACGATCCCGGGGCTATTCATGATCTACTGCTTTTTGATTTTTCAGGAGCAGCAGAAGTTTCCAACTCTATTGGTTGTGGCATTTGCTACTCAAGTAGCGCTCGATTCCCTTCTTTCAGGCATGTCTCTTTACTCCAGCGGAGGCATCGGTTCGGGTTCACTAGCATTTCTAAGCACCTGTATGGATGTCGTGACGTTGGCGTTTGTTGCTTCTGCGATGTATTGGACTCTAAAAGGCTGGAGAGCAGATTTGGTAGATGACCGCAGGATTCTACGATGGTTTATCATCGGCGTTCAGGGTGCGCTGATATTTAGTGTCGTGTTCGTTGAAAACTTCCTGCTTGATGGCGGCTCAAGCAGCTATGCTACTGCTCAGGCAATCATCGTAAGTTCAATAGCATTTTTAGCTATGGGTATGTTGCTGGTGGCGATGCGTTTCGACTATGTGTCGCTTAGCAATGTGATTCGCAAGGTCGCGGAGCTGGCAGAGGAGGCGGAGCCTGAAAATAAGGCACCGTTTGATGAAGACAGTTTCAATAAAGTGTTCAAAGAAGGAAAATTGTACCGCGAAGCTGGCCTAACAATCTCGATGCTGGCAAAGAAATTGAATCTACCAGAGTACCGATTACGCGCTTTTATTCACAAGAAGTTAGGCTATAGAAATTTCAATGCTATGCTGCATAAATACCGTATTGAGGACGCTAGCGACGCGTTAGCAGATAAAGATAAGCCTAACGTGCCAGTGCTTACGATAGCGCTTTCTGTTGGCTACCAATCGATCACTCCATTCAACAATGCTTTCCGCCAGCTTATGGGCTTGACTCCCTCAGAATACCGAAAACGAGAGATTCAGGCGTAATCCTAAATTCTGTAATTTGCCTCACCTTGATGTATTAGACATCATGGTGGTGGACTCCGAGCGCTAGGATGTTTATCATTTCATCAAAATTATATTCAGCACACTTATTCTTGGAAGCAGGGGTCTATCGGCGTGATAAATGAGTTATTACTGCAATTTGCTCAGTATTTAGAAGCGCAGGATTACAGCCAAATGTTAGTTTCAGGCTATTACAGTTGGAACTGGCTTGAAGCAACTCACGTTCTCACATTGATGGTGAGTATTGGATCTCTTTTTATCATTGATTTTCGCATGCTTGGTTGGGTGCTTCCTGATGTCTCAGCAACCGCTATTGCCGATAGGCTGCATAAACCAATGATTATTGGTTTTTCCATCATGTTTGTCACAGGGATATTGCTGGTGTATGCGAAGCCAGTCGAAAACGTCCAGAGTCTCTGGTTCCGCATCAAAATGATACTGTTGGTATTGGCTTTTATAAATGCTTGGATTTTTAATTCTAGGATGAGGGAGGCAGACGGCACTTGGGATTCAGCTCGAGTCGCGCCGAAGCCATTGCGAACTGGTGCGATTATATCTCTTTGTCTTTGGTGCGGTGTTGTTGCTATGGGCCGTTTTATTCCTTACGACTGGGTAGATTGTCCGAAAGTGAGCAACACTGCACTTCTCTGGGCTTCAGGTTGTGTGGAACAATTAAACGCGCTGTAGGTAGCAAGTCGAATAAAATTCGGAGTTATAGATGTTAAGTAATATTCTGAGTAATTATAGGAGCGTGGCGAGCCTGGCATTTATTGTGTTGGCCGTTGTGTTGGTAGAATTCTTTGAGGTCAGAGCGTCAGTTTATCCCAGCTTACTGCCATTTTTTGAATGGCTGAAATATTCCTCTTGGATTGGCTATTTGGGGATAACTTACGGGTCAGTGTATGCAACTGTTCAAGCTGGACATTTGATTTCTATGGCGGTAATCGGCGGGACGGTATTGGTTACCGATCTTCGTTTGCTGGGAGTGCTCCTTAAGGACATCCCATCTGAGACCATTACTCAGGGGACACATAAGTGTTTCAAGTATAGCTTGAGCGTAGCTATTGCTACTGGCATTTTCTGCGCAGCCGGCGTGGCCGATAAGGTTTATTACATGCCAGTGTTCTGGATTAAAATGCTAGCCTTGCTCGCAGGCTCCGGTTTCATGTTCTTCATCAAGCAACCGTTGTTGAATAGTCGTCCACATAATGAAATAGGTCCATGGACGCTGAGAATATTAGCAGTGGCATCTATTGGTGTTTGGTTTACAGTCGCCGCTACAGGTCGCTGGATAGGATTCAGTTAAGAGAAAACTCGGCTTAATTGTAGGAGTACTTATGAACAATAGTAAGTGGGATGACAAAACAATCGCTGCTGCGAGTTCCTCTGTGATTATCTTGGGCGGTTTGCTGTTCTATTGGGTAGGCGAGGTGCAGTCGACCGTAGAATTATTGGAACTGGCCTATGGCTCATTCAAGTTTTTTAACAATCCGATGATTTTCTGAAGTGCTGATGAATTAGTTCATAGCCTTGTTTAGTCTTCGGGTATTATGAAAATCACAAAAAAAATAGAAAAGGGATAGCTAAGACTGGCTATCCCTTTTTTTATGCAGCTACTATTTTAGCGGTGAGTAGTCAGTCGCCGTCATATAACGCCGCTCTACACCTGCCAATATAGGCCCATTCGCATTGGAGGCATCAGAGACCGTTTTCCACTCTGGATCCTGCCCGAATGCTTGCCACGAAGCGTTAGCAGCTTCCTGACTTGCGTGTTCTAGCACGTATATAAGCGTGTCATCCGCATCTTCTTCGCTAGTGGGCGACCAGAAACCGACTATTTTCATACCATTATTTTCGAATATACGAATAGTGTGGTCGCGGAAACGAGCATGAAGATTTTCCAAATTGCCTGGTGTCGCCGTATAGATCCTAAGCTCAAACACCTTGCCGGTCTCCTGCGCGGACGAACTGGCGAAGATTCCGGCACTTAAGCCAATTATCAATGATAGCAGGGAAAAACCTACTGTTTTGCTGATTTTGCTCACATTACTCTCCTAGTATCGGTCATTTTTAGTAATCCGAACGAGTATAGTCAAGCGTATTGTAAATAGCGACACTACTAGATGACGGAGCTTCTGGGTACTGAGACGAGTCGCTATTCAATACAAATATAGCCTGATATCCTGCCTATAGCTTAAAGAGTTCAGCCGAGAACTACGATGAAGAAGCGACTTACCGCAGCCTTACTGATTTTCCTCGCAAGTCCCATTGGACCTGTTTACGGACAGCCTGTACCGTTTTTGAATTCCCTAGATGAAGTGGCGCTTTCGCGCGCTTTGTTAGATGAACAGCAAAACCGCTTTGGTCCGTTAGATTCACGCCTAATCGAGCCTCTCGAGCAATTGGCTGATGAGCTGATGCTGCGCCATCAATATGATGAGGCACATACATTACTAGACCGAGCCATGCAAATTGCCCGTGTTGAGGATGGCCTATATACCGAACTTCAGCGTCCCTTACTTGAAAAGAAAATCGAGAACTTTGCTAATCGAGGGGATTGGGACAAAGCTAGAGAAAATATGGAGCATTTACTCTGGCTCTATACCAATAAAAGTCTATTTATCAATCAGGTATTGATCGACGATCTTCTGGAATTATCACGTTCGCACTTGCGTGCCGTCGCGGAAGATAATGGCGCATGGCAGGGCTACCATTTTAAACAATCCTCTAGGATTCGATGGCTCACGATTGGTGTAGCTGAGACTCTTTGGGGAAAGACAGATGAGCGGCTCGTGCCAATAATTTACGAGCAGCTGCGTCAGTTTCATCTTCAAACCGTTGCATTATGGAGGGGAGGGGCAACGAGCTATTCGCTCAGACAGATCGCCCCAGGCTCGGGCATCATCCGTGATCGTTCGGATGTAAATGAGAGTTTTTATCTGACGGGGATGGGCTTGCTCAACAACTTGTTTTTGATTTATGCCGAGAGTGAGTCGCCGGATCCGGAAGCCATAGCGATGACAAACGTATACCTCGCCGATTGGCATATTCTTTTTAATCAGCCGCAAGTCGCGACAGAAATCTATCAACAGGCATACCAAGAATTATTAGCTTCAGGTGTGGATGCTACACTGGCGAATGAATTTTTTAGCCAACCAATGGTGATACCAGATTTAGAATTTTACGCGAACGTGGAAGCGGCGGTCACAGCGCAACACAACAGAATGGTGACAGTAGGCGAAGAAAATCCCGGAGCTTTTCTGTCTTTTAGTGAATGGTCTGCCGCTCTGCCGAATGTGCGCAGCCCAATTCCTGATAATACTAGCGTGGGTGAAGCAGCAAATTCAAATTTCGCCTTGTTTTCTTTCAGCCTTGCGGGAGTGAACAAGGTGTCTCGCTGGTACAGCCATCGATTCAGCCGTACAGTAAACATGATCGAGCAGGCAGAGCTTCTCACAAATTATTTGCAGTCTCCGACTGAAGAAATCCGGTTGCTTGAGAAGTTGAACAGTTTGACTTTTCGGCCTATGTTAGTCGACGGAATGCCGCAGGAGGCGACGAGTCGATTAAAATACGATCTCGCCATTGGGGGGCTTCCTTAGTCAGCGTGCCATCGAATGGATGTTAGTCAAAGAAATTTTGATTCATCGTTTTCGATGGCGTCTCGGTGCAAGGCTTTCCAGTAGCTTTGGCAGGGATTCCGACAACGGTAGTGTGTGACTCAACATTGTCTAGTACAACGCTGCCAGCGCCAATCTTTGCCCCGATACCAATTTCAATGTTACCAAGCACCGTCGCCCCTGCTGAAATCAGTACACCTGATCGAATCTTAGGGTGTCGATCGCCTTTCTCATTGCCAGTGCCACCGAGGGTGACCTGCTGGAGAATCGAAACGTTATCCTCAATGACAGTAGTTTCACCTATTACTATGCCGGTCGCGTGGTCGAACATGACACCGCGGCCTATTTTGCAGGCAGGATGGATATCAACTCCAAATACTTCGGAATTTTGACTCTGCATAAACAGCGCGAGGTCCGTGCGATTGTTCATCCAGAGGAAATGCGCTAGGCGATGAACCTGAATAGATTGAAACCCTTTCATATAGAGTATGACAGCCAGATGTGTGCTCACTGCGGCATCGCGCTCAAATACCGCCTTAATATCACACAAAGCGTCCTCGATAATACTTGGCGATTCACTGAAGGCTTTGTCAAATAACTCTCGAACAGTCGCTGCCGGCATTACATCGTCGGATAGTTTGTTAGCGAGAATGAAGCTTAGGGCGGATTGCAGGCTACTGTGATTTAGAATGCAGGCGGATACGTAACTTGCTAGAAGCGGTTCCTGCTGTATGACCTGTTGGGCCTCTGATTTGAGTTGTTGCCAGAGTTCTTGGGGCATAGTCTAGTGTCCAGATCGCGTGAAGATTGATGATTATAAGGTTTGCGTGCTTCGATACAACTAATAGAACGTTGCTATCGATAGCGCGTAGGGTAATTATTGGGATGAAATCTCGGCGATCAAGTCTGGCGTTACGTTGAGAAGAGGCCGCGCGCGCCCTGCTTGTGTTGTAGTGCGGATTTAGTGTCTTTTACGGCAAGTCCAATGTGCTTCTCAGTCAAGGCATGATCACCTTTCCTGAAGGCAATCATCAAAGCTTTGTGGGCAAGAATATTGATGAGCCTTGGAATCCCCTTTGATCCATGAAAAAGAAGGTCTTTGGCTTTCTCAGTAAATAAGTCGGAGCCACTGTATCCCGCTTTGAGGAGACGGTAATCTATGTAGGCTTCAACATCACCTCTTTCTAGACTATCCAACTGGTAGGATACGCTTAAGACACGATTTAATTCGCGTAATGCAGGCCTTTCTAATAGCTCATCTAATCCCAGTTGGCAAAGAGGATTATTTGCAATGGTATGGGTTGGCCTGCACCTTTTTCGATTTTGGTTAAGAGGCGAATAGCTTCTAGAGAAGCTTCTGTCATCGCCTGTGCCTCGTCAATGAATAAGACTGCAGTCTTTCCCAATGCAGATAGTCGAATTAGCTCTTCGCCGATTACTTTTAAAAGTTCGTAGTGCTCGCCCCATGTTCGATACGCAGATGCAATTCTTCGGCGATTGCATACATGATGCTCTCTTCGTCTAAGACCGGGTTGGGGATAAATGCCGTTACATATCTCTTTTCAATTGCATCGATCGAGATCGAATCGAATCTAGTAGGCAGAACTGGTGATGGCGAAGTGCAGAATATCATCATCGTGAGAAATGAAGTTCACGCCAAAATTTGGAGCTAACACATCATCGATGGTTAGAGATTCAGAGCTGTCTTCGTAGTAGTCGACCGCATCAGCAATCGCCAGAAACTCTGACTCTCTATCCACAAGCACAGTGTCGGCATGGCTTAAGTTTAGGCAAAGCAAAGCGGCAATGGCCAATAGGGCTTCTTTGAAGCCTAAATGTAGTATTTTTCTTTGCACAATCGGGTTTCGCTGACGGTTGTCTCGCTGAATAATATCAACGCTAGTGATACTACGAGTTGATCTGCTGTCAAAGCAGGTCGATTCTAGCGGTTCATCACTCCTAGAACAATCAATTGTGCTAGTGCCCTCACTTTGCCTAGTGTGACTTCAAGCTTAGATCTATCGGCTACAGCCGAGCACTGGCGCGGCATAGCAGTTGATAGGCGCTAATTTAAGCTAGTTAAGGTGTCAGAATAGGGCTACTATTGATCCATGCTCAAGATCGAAAGAAAAACTGCAGTAACCGTGTGTACACGCTGGAATAAGCTGTTGATACTGCTGCTACTTGGCTTTCAATTCATCGCGTTGGAGGCGCAGGAGCTGGGATCCAGCGAGACTCCTGTACAAGATCAAGAAGTGAGTCAATATCAGCACTGGTTAGATCTGATGGCCGCCGATCAGAGCTTCGCTGATCGTTCTGCCGAGATAGGCAGAACCAGTGCATTTCTCGAATTTCTAGGGCAAGGCTCTACTGTTTTCCGCGAGGGTCCGGTCGACGCACTCGAACTGTACAGTTCTGAAATCTTTCAAAACAATGCGAGTGAGATTAGTTGGGAGGCACATTATGTGGATGTTTCCCGTGCTGGGGATTTGGGTCTGACTGCCGGGCCGTTGAATTTTCTAGCGGATGAATCAACTGGTCAATTCGGACACCTTATTTCAATTTGGCAAAGGCAAGAGGACCGCTGGGTATTGACTGTCTCTTATACACATCTGACGCTGCCGACGAATAGAGAGGTGTAGAT
>CAJXQP010000133.1 GCA_913058275.1 uncultured Gammaproteobacteria bacterium
GGTCAAGAGTTTCAGGAAAGGCATGAGTAGAATAAATAAAATAGCCCTCAAGGCGGCAGCAGAAAACAGGAAGCTGCTAATTCCCTACCTGGTTGCAGGCGATCCGAATCTCGAGACAACGAGTGCGTTAATGCACAAGTTGGTCGAGCAGGGCGCCGACATCATTGAGCTTGGTATACCGTTTAGCGATCCCTCGTCAGACGGACCGGTTATTCAGCGCGGCGTTGAGCGCGCTCTAGCCAAGGGAACCACTCTGAAGCAGGTATTAGAGTTGGTAGCACAGTTTAGAAAGACCGATGCTGATACGGGCATCGTGTTAATGGGTTATCTGAATCCGATCGAGATCATGGGCTATGAAATTTTTGCGCATGCCGCCAGTGCTTCTGGCGTCGATGGTGTGTTGACCGTCGATCTGCCCCCTATGGAGGCCGATGAACTGAATTCAGTGATGCGCGCGAATCAGGTAGACACGATATTCCTAGTGGCACCTACGACGCGAGAAGAGCGGGTGGCGAGTATTACTGAACACTGCAGCGGCTATCTCTACTATGTGTCATTGAAAGGCGTTACTGGTGCTGCATTGATTGACTTCGATTCGGTAACTGCGAACATCAAGAAGCTGCGCGAGATGACCGCGTTACCGATCGTTATAGGTTTCGGCATTAAGGATGCGCAGAGTGCTGCAGCCATGGGTAAATTGGCAGATGGTGTAATTATAGGCAGCGCTGTTGTTGAAAAAATTGCGCTACTGGCCGATCAAGTAGACCATGATGAGCAGCAGTTGAGTGACTCCATAAAAGTGATCACTGAAGCTAGAGAAGCCTTAGACAAACTAGTGTAATATCTTTACTTAACTGCCTAGACGGATTGAAGAATGAGCTGGATAGATAAAATTTTACCCTCGATAGCAATCGCTCCTAAGGACGGGAAAAAGTCGGCTGTGCCAGAGGGTACCTGGAAGCAATGTCCACGCTGCGATGCGATGCTCTACAAAAAGTCGCTCAGCGAAAACTTCGATGTCTGTCCGAAGTGTGAGCACCATCTGCGCATCACCGCTAGGCGCCGCATTGAGCTATTTTTGGATGCCGGCGACCAAGTCGAGTTGAATGCGGATATGGAACCGGTTGATCTGCTGAAATTCAAAGATCGCAAGAAGTACAAAGATAGGATTAGCGCAGCACAGAAGAGCACTGGCGAGAAAGATGCCCTTATCGTCGTGAAAGGTAAGGTCACTGATATCCCTGTTATAGCTGCTGCATTCGAGTTCAGTTTTATCGGCGGCTCGATGGGTGCAGTGGTCGGTGAAAAGTTCACACAGGCGGTCAACACTTGCATAGAAGAGAAGTTGCCACTCGTGTGTTTCTCCACCAGTGGTGGCGCACGTATGCAGGAAGCGCTTATCTCGCTTATGCAGATGCCGAAGACGTCAGCAGCTTTGGAAAAATTGAAGAAAAATTTCCTGCCTTATATCTCGGTTCTTGTTGATCCGGTGTATGGTGGTGTTTCGGCAAGTCTAGCAATGCTCGGTGATGTGAATATCGCCGAACCAAACGCACTGGTTGGCTTTACCGGCCCCGATGTTATTAGGCAGACAGTGCGGGTAAAGCTACCCGAAGGTTTTCAGCGCAGCGAATTCTTGCTTGAGAATGGAGCTATCGATATGATCGTACACCGCAGGGATCTGCGTGGCAAAATCGCGTCGATACTCGAAAAACTCCTCCATTTCAGACGCTCCGCCTCTTAATTATATGTTGCATAGGGATGTTCAACCATTGCCCGCTAAGGGCAATGCGAGTGCGCCGAAAGCAAGTGAAATGACACTTTCGCGACAGCTTTTGGCGCACGACATACTTAAAAGGTCAGGGATGACTTTTCAGTATCGACTAAAGAGCTAAAGCAATGCCCGCTAAAGGTAGTTCTCTCTATAGCTGGTTGCAGTATATTTCTAGCGTGCATCCACGCGAGATCGAGCTAGGCCTTGGCCGCGCTCAAAGAGTCGCGGCTAATCTAGGCATAGGCAAGCCCGCACCGCTAGTCGTCACTATTGCTGGCACCAATGGCAAGGGCTCCTGCGTGGCGACGATGGAGGCAATTCTGCAGCAGGCAGGATTCAAGACTGGCTGCTACACCTCGCCGCATATTCTTGTCTTCAACGAACGTATTCGCATTGATGCTAGCAACATCTGCGATGAACCGTTGATTGGAGCATTCGAGGCGATCGATGAGGCGAGAAACAACGAAACCCTGAGCTATTTCGAATTCGCCACACTGGCTGGCCTTTACCTTATGCGTAAGAACAATGTCGACGTGGCCTTGTTAGAGGTAGGTCTGGGTGGTCGTCTCGACGCGGTGAACATCGTCGACGCAGATGTAGCTTTGATCAGCAGTATAGGCATCGATCACACGGATTGGCTGGGTAACGACATAGAAACTATCGCCGCCGAGAAGGCGGGTATTATGAGGCTCAATAGGCCTACCGTATTTGGTGGCGAACACCCGCCTAACGCGATTATCCACAGAGCGAAGGAGCTCGATTCACCTCTGCTAGTAAGTGGTCATGATTTTCATGCCGATCAGGACGCTACAAATGCCACTTGGCGATGGAGGGGGCATGATAGAGAGGCGGAGCCCGTAAATTGGCCTTATCTACCCGTTCCGAGTCTCATGCTGGGCAATGTGGCAGCTAGCATACAGGCGTTGAAGCTATTGCCCTTAAGTCTCGGCGTTGAGCCCGTCGCCGCTGCCTTGAGCGGGCTTGGACTAGCCGGTCGTTTCGATAAGCGCAGGGATTTGAGCAATGGCCGCACTGTAATCCTCGATGTGGCCCATAATCCCGATGCCATGCAGCAACTAGCCATCAGTTTGCGCAGCTACAAGTCTCAGAATAAGGGCGCTGGTAGCATCGCTGTGGTGCTCGCGGTGATGGCAGATAAAGATGTGCTAGGAATGATCACAGCCTTAGAATACTGCGTAGACATCTGGTATATTGCGCAGGTCGATCAGGCGCGCAGCATGGCCGCAGATGAAGTGGCACAAGCCATGAAAAGCGTGGGAGCCGGGTTCGATCAGGGGCATATTTACCAATTCGACAACGTTGAAGCAGCTTACAGGGCCGCCTGCGATGAAACTAAAGCTGAGGACATTGTTCTCGTAACAGGCTCATTCTCTACCGTCGCAGCAGTTCATGAGCTCACTGAGCCGGTTTGAAGAGCTAGCTTTAGCAGAAAACAAGCGATCTTATTACTATTGAGGTACACGGCTTGAACCAGGGCGCCAAACAACGAATCGTCGGTACTGTCGTGCTACTCGCTCTAGCCTTAATATTTCTGCCCATCGTTTTTGATGGCGAAGGAAGCTATCAAGGTCCCGTTAGCAGTCGTATCCCAGAAACTCCCATTATTTCTATCCTGCCCGAGCCTATTCAGTCTCGACCGGTTATCGTTGGCAATGTCGAGATTATTGAGCCTGAAGTTGCCGCGACAGTGACCCTCATAGAAGAAGTCACTGAGCTTATCGAGCAGCCTAGCGCTGCTATCGCTACCGATAAGCCCACTAACGATGTTGAAATCACTGAATCCGCCCCCATTTTTAGTCGTGAAGTACCGCAGCTTAACGATGCAGGCCTGCCACAGGGTTGGGTCGTTCGACTCGGGTCTTTTTCAGATAGCGAGAACGCCAGCAATTTAGTGACGAGATTGCAGGACGCTGGTTATAAAGCCTATAGCCGCGTTATGAGCAGCTCTCAAGTACCCCTTACTGGAGTATTCGTCGGTCCTTGGTTGGATCGGGGGCAGGTAAACGAATATCAACAGAAGCTGCAAGAGGAATTTAGCTTGGCAGGTCTGGTCGTTCGTTACGAACTCGAGAGTCTATAGCGGGTTACTGATTAGCAAATGGCATTCAATCAAATCGATATAGTCATTCTGATAATCACCGTGCTCTCCTCGGCATTTGGCCTGTGGCGGGGACTGATCAAGGAAGTGCTTTCATTGTTGACCTGGATCGCAGCTTTGCTAGTGTCCAGAGTATACAGTGAACCTCTCGCTGGTCTGATGACGGGGGTGATAGAGAACGACGGCATACGTTACGTTAGTGCGTTTGCGATACTTTTTGTCATTGTGATGATGTTCGGAACGTTTCTTAATTTCCTTATGTCGAAATTGCTTAATGTCACCGGATTGAAATTGGCCGATCGATTACTAGGTGCCGGCTTTGGTGTGGCTAGAGGCGTGATAATCGTGTTGGTGATTATGTTTATTACTAGCATGTTCGTTTCGGAGACCGAGCTGTGGCAGCAATCACAGTTGGTCCCTTATGGGATGGACTTAATTGAGAAGTCGCAAGTTTTTATTGGTGATATGAATAGCGTCAGTCCGACGCCTTAAAGGCTGTTAATCGCGGAGCGCACTATGTGTGGATTGGTAGGTGTTGTTGTTGGTAAGGATGCAGGCGTCTGTATATATGACACATTAACCGTACTGCAACATCGGGGTCAGGATGCGGCGGGCATCATGACTAGTGATGACGGAAAGCTTAACCTGCGCAAAGACAACGGTCTGGTAAAGGACGTGTTCCGCACCAGGCACATGCGAAGGCTGACTGGCAATATGGGTATCGGTCATGTGCGCTATCCCACCGCCGGCGGCTCCAGCCCAGCACTCGCACAACCGTTTTATGTTAATTCTCCTTATGGTCTCTGTCTCGCTCACAACGGCAATCTAACCAACAGCAAAGAACTCAGCCGCGACCTTTTCAAAGAAGACCTCCGTCATATCAACACCGATTCAGATTCCGAAGTATTGCTGAATATATTCGCCCACGAATTACAGCGTCGCAATAAGATGAAGCCACTGCCCGAAGATGTATTCGCTGCGGTTGCCGGTGTTCATAATCGCTGCCGTGGGGGCTTTGTTGCTATAGTCATGTTGTCTGGCTACGGCATAGTCGGTTTTAGGGACAGAAACGGTATACGCCCGCTAGTATTCGGTAGCCGAGTATCAGTGCAGGGTAAAAAGGAATACATGATCGCCTCTGAAAGCGTGGCGCTCGATTCGCAGGGATTTACTCTAGAGCGCGATGTTGCTCCTGGGGAGGCGGTCTACATAGACACTAACGGCGAGTTACATACTCAGCTGTGCACCGAGCCGGGCCTACATACACCGTGCATATTCGAACATGTCTACTTTGCACGTCCGGATTCATTAATGGATGGCATATCGGTCTATAAGGCGCGCATGCGAATGGGCGACCGTCTCGCGGACAAAATCGAACGAATCCGACCAGCGCACGATATTGACGTAATAATTCCAGTTCCCGACACAGCTAGAACAGCGGCCCTAGAATTAGCGAATCGTCTTGGACTGAAGTTTCGTGAAGGCTTCGTGAAGAATCGTTATATCGGTCGTACGTTTATCATGCCAGGGCAAAGCCAGCGCAAGAAGAGTGTGCGTCAGAAATTGAATGCCATCGATCTCGAATTCAAGGACAAGAATGTATTGCTAGTAGATGACTCCATCGTTCGCGGTACTACTTGTAAACAAATCATTCAGATGGCGCGTGATGCGGGCGCGGCTAAAGTCTATTTCGCCTCTGCGGCACCAGCTATTCGCTACCCTAATGTCTATGGCATCGATATGCCTGCAGCGGATGAGCTTATCGCCTCGGGCAAGACTGAAAAAGAAATTGAAGAAGCAATCGGAGCAGACTGGCTAATCTATCAGGATTTGGAAGACCTGATCTCAACAGCCTTGGAAGGTAATCCTGATATCAAGCAATACGAGTGCTCGGTGTTCAATGGCGAATATGTTACCGGCGATGTGGACGAGATATATCTAAAGCGCATTGAAAATCTACGTAACGATGCGGCGAAGGCAAAGAAGGCGAGCAAGAAGGCCAATGCACAAGCTAGAGACTAATTCAGTTTTCAGCTAGGCCAGCACGGCGATGCTCGAAATAGAGAAGGAAAAAATGCCGAGAACAAGGTTAGAAGTGAGACGCTAATGTTATCTGTCAATGCCGAGAAAAGTACCGCGAGTCAGGTCGAGCTGGTAGACACGAAGTTGTATCAACAGGTTCAAACGACAGTCGCGGAAGTAGGCAAAGCCTTACTAGGTAAAAATCACCAGATGCGTTTAGCTTTGTGCTGTCTATTTCCGGCGTCCATCTACTTATAGAAGACCTTCCTGGCATGGGCAAGACGCCTTTGTCTTATGCGCTAGCGAAGGCGCTAGGGCTTAGTTACAACCGCATACAGGGTACTAGCGATTTGTTGCCAGCAGATATCCTCGGCATTTCAATTTTTAATCAAACTACCAGTGAATTTTCTTTTCATCCTGGCCCTATATTCAGTCAGCTTGTACTCGCCGATGAGATAAACAGAACCACCCCAAAGACGCAGAGCGCGCTGTTGGGAGCGATGAAAGAGCGTCAGGTAACGATTGAATACGTCCGGAACCTTTTTCGTTATCGCGACACAAAACCCTGTAACGCTAGCCAGCATCTATCCACTGTCTGAGTCTCAGCTTGACCGATTCCTCATGCGCTTGCGCTTGGTTATCCCGATCAGCGTGCTGAGCGTGAGTTGCTAGAAATGAATACCGAGCGGGATAAGGTCGAAGCGATCAATCAGTGTCTGTTGAAGAGGTGATCGCGTTTCGTCGCCAGTCGGCGGAGTTTAAGGCTAGCGACTCCTTGTTAGACTATGTGCAGAGATTGATTGCGTTCACTAGAGAAAAAGATGAGTTTCATTTTGGTCTATCACCGCGCGGCAGTTTGGCCATCATGCGTTCCGCTAAGACCTGGGCGCTGATGTGCGGGCGTAATCATGTGGTGCCAGAAGACGTGCAGGCGATATTGCCGTCAGTGGTAGAACATCGTCTGCGTGCAACCTCGGATGATGGTCACAGCGGCGCCTCGCTCGTGTAGCGTCTGCTAAACGAAGTCGATCTAATCGAATAGATCTAAAGCAGCTTAGAAAGCAACGAGTTCACGATCATGCCGGTTCCATCTTTATTGTGTAGTCATACCAATCCACGATCTTTCCATCTCTGATGAAGAATACCCCAACACCTTGCCAAGTCTTGATTGTGAAATCCGAAAAATAGTCAATCCGCTCATTAATTACCATCGGTCCCCGTGCAAAGGTGTCCAGCACCGCGAATCGGTCGACGTTGTTAATGATTGTCTGAATGCGGGCGGATACAGCGTCACGGCCATCTGCCAGTTCCGTTGTCTCCGTCATTCGGTACGCGCCGTCGTCAGCAAAAAAACTCATAATGCTGTCCAGGTCATGGTTGGGCCAAGCCGCACAAAATTCGTTGACGAGCTGAACGTTAGCCTGCTCGTCGGTTGCTAACTCCGCAGCATTCGCCGAGCGGGCAATGCCTGCGAGCGCTATTGCCCCGGCTCCTGCAGCCATAAAACCACGTCTATCCATTTTTAGTTCTTTCGATGCCATGTTTTTATCCTTGGTTTTCCAACGTTTTATCTGCTAAAGGTAAAACCCTTTTGTTGAGTACTGACGCTTTTATCCCCTTAGTATCTGTTACAACTCTTTTTCCCAGAAAAGTGCTTTCCCGTGGCTTGGGTCGAGTTCATAGTCGGTAAACCCAAATTTGATATACGAGCTCTTCGCTGGAATATTTCCTTCAAGAACCTCTAACGTGATCTTGCAACAGTTCTTCTCGACAGCTATTTTTTGAATGTCTTGCAGCAAAAGATGACTAATCCCCTGGCCGCGAAATTCTTCAACAACTACTATGTCATGCACATTTACGATTGGCTTACATTTAAAAGTGGAAAATGCATCAAAACAATTTATCAATCCAGCAGGTTTCCCAGAAACATAGCAAATGACGCTAAATGCATGCGGGATTTTACTCAGCTCATTTGCTAACCTAGAAGTAATTTCTGTACTTAAAGGGTTGCCTCCGCCCATTGGGTCAGAAGCATAGCAACTGTCTCTTATACACATCTGACGCTG
>CAJXQP010000134.1 GCA_913058275.1 uncultured Gammaproteobacteria bacterium
ACGAGATCAGCCTCGGTCTCGTGGGCTCGGAGATGTGTATAAGAGACAGCGCCAGTATAGCGGCCGGGAGGAAAGCGTGTCGGTTGCATACCGTTGAATTCTGCAGGTTCAATGAAGTTGCTCCCTCCAAGAGGGAGGTCAACAGTGGTCTCGTTTCTATTGAGAAAACCATAAGAAAAGCTTCTGGAGCCATCAGAGTTTGCGGTCCAGCCTTCGAAAATAGGAACGATAGGCATTCCTTCAGAAGGCGTAAGACTGAGGAATCGTGGCTGTTGCGCGCTGCTAAAAACACTGACAAATGTGACCAGGAGTAAACTGAGAGTACCGAGTGTTTTACGAAATTTTTGCATTGCTGTGCTCTCCAAATTGCAGCGTCGACGAAGTTTTTAACAATTATTGAGTTAATTTCATTTTTGGGCTAGAAGGAACACTTGCCACCTTGTTTGGTGCATAGTTGGGCATTGATGTTTCAATTTTTATTCAATTGTATAAAATAGCTCTCATACAAGATGAATGCAAGTACTAAGTGTCTCTGTTTAAATAAACCGATAATGCTACTGACAGTGACTCTCCAGTACTTCTCCGATGCCTGTCGATGAGTTGTTCCGAATACTGTAATAAGCGTCAGGGAGCGCCGCATCTGTCAATAACAATATCAAGTGAAGCAGGCTTATGATACGTGGGTCGAAGGGGAGGTAGTCCGTGACTCCGGTCAGAGAATTGATAATCTAGATTTGCGCGCATTACCATAGTGCTTAGCAACCGCACTTTCAGCAATATCTGGGTTGTGTGATTCGAGTGCTTCAATAATAGAGGCGTGTTCGTTGTAAGCATCATTGATACGCTTCGGGTTACTGAACGGCAGTCCTTGAAGTAGTCCAGTTTTAATGCGCAAACGTCGTAGTGTTTGTGATAAATAATTGTTATTGCACGCGTCGTACATAACAGTATGAAATTGGTTGTCAATTTGAGAAAGTTTCTCGGGCTCATCTCGTGACATGTTAAACAGTGACAAATTGGCCTTGAGCATTTCAATTTCTAAGTCTGAAATATGAACGGCGGCGGTGCGGGCGGCAACAATTTCTAGTTTATCGCGAACATGATAAAAATCTTCAGCCTCTGCAGCTGTTAACCGAGTTACGCACACTGCGCCGCCCGGTAACAGCTCAAGTAAGCCTTCAGTCATTAACTGGCGTATAGATTCCCGGATCGGAGTGCGACTCATGCCAAGCTCTTGGGCTAGAGCAGCAAAATCAATTTCCTGTCCAGGGTTGACTTTGCGTGTCTGGATCGCTCTTCGGAGATAGGCTAACGCTTGATCCGTCAGTGGCATATTCTTCTGTGCGGTCACTGGTGCGGCTTGTTTAAGTTTTGTCATTTGGTAGAGGGTGCCAGGAAGCCTGTTACTGGAATTAATACAGCTAAATCCCAAAAATATTAGGTTAGCTGCTCGAGTACGACGGCGGCTATCGAAACTTAGTTTGGGAATGCCTTATTACCAGTCTAAATTTAGTGCGTTGTAAACGCACACAGAATCAGATGCGGATTCCATCTTATACATATGAATATAATAGTCAAGATTAGGCTATGCTAAAGGCATTCTGTTGACTATATGACTACAATAATTAGCGCTATGCGCAAAATCATCAGCAGCTTATGTAGTGGACTCACAATGTGTGATTCTGAAAAGACAGTCGTTATTTTCGGCTAGAAAGGAGCCAGTCTAGATTTACGTGCACTTTGATAGTGCTTGGCAATTGCTTTTTGGGCTTTATCTGGGTCGTGTGAGTTGAGGGCTCTGATTATAGATGCGTGCTCTTTGTAAGCATCATTAATCCGCTCGGGATTACGAAATGGTCGTCCTTGAAGCAGTCCAATTTTTATGCGCAAGCGTCTTAACGTTTGTGACAAATAGGTATTGTTGCAAGCGCCGTGCAAAATCGCATGAAACTGATTGTCAATTTGGGACAGTTTTTCGGGTTCAGCTCTTGCGTTATCAAACAGCGCCAAATTAGCCTTTAGCATTCCAATTTCTAAGTCTGAAATATGCACTGCGGCGGCACGGGCGGCTACAATTTCGAGTTTATCGCGCACATGATAAAAGCTGTCAGCGTCTGCATCTGATAGCTGAGTAACGCACACTGAGCCGCCTGGCAGCAGTTCAAGTAGACCTTCAGCCATTAACTGCCGTATCGATTCTCGAATCGGAGTACGACTCATACCTAGCTCTTGGGCCAGCGCGGCAAAATCGATTTCGTGCCCAGGGTTGAATTTCTGCGTCTGAATTGCATCACGCAAATGAGTCATCGCTTGATCTGTCAATGGCATTTTTTGCGATGCTGCTGCCGGTTCGGGACGTTTAGACATTGTCATTGGCTAACGTATAGTAGTTGTCATTGGCTGATAAGCTTAAAGGATCTTCGAAAGGAGGGAAAGTCCTCTTTGAACTCTAAGAATCAAGCCAAAATCAGTAAGATTAGCGTCCGCTTGCGATCTGGCTGCACGCTTCACACCACATTTCCAAACCTTTTCGGGAGAGAAACACTTGGGTATGGGGGAGTGCTTAATTAATAGAATCAGCACGCGCATGGTACTAACCTTACAATTATTGGCATTGAAGGGCTCTCTACAATTGCTGTTTCTGAGGAAAAAAAACCCAACGGCGGGGGGGGCCGTTGGGTCAAAGGCACTTACCTACTCGGAGAGAAATGTGCAAGCTTACTGGTCTTAACTCGCAAGACGCTGCACACACAAGGCAAAACGCATAACGCCATGTGGAAACAACTTTATACAATTGAATAATTAATGTCAAGACGAGCTCGCAAAGGATTATGTGCTGGTTAGAACGTTATGCCTTGAAATCCCAATGGTCTTAGTTGTGTTATTGGTTACCTCTCAGTGCAGGGCTATTCATTAGGTTCAAGTTGATATTTTTACTCAAGCGCTTGGTAAACGATTGTATTGAATTTAGCCCGAATATCAGATTGGCTTGGGCGGACCTGAGACAAAAATACAGCGATTAGATTTTCTTTAGGATCAATCCAGTATGAGGTGAGGTATGCTCCGCTCCATGAGTAGGTGCCAATTGAACCTAGCTCGCCTGCCTTCGCAGCATCAACAATGATTTCGAAACCCAGACCGAAATCAGGAATTTGATCGCCGTCCGAATCGACCCTAGCGCTTTGCATAAGTTCCACAGACTTGCGGCTCAAGATTCGAGATCCTTCCAGAGTCCCCTTGTTCAGCAGCATTTGAATAAAACGCGCGTAATCATAAGCAGTGGAGGACACTCCCGCACCACCCGAAAAATAACTCTGCCCGTCTCCAGCCGGGTAACGCGGGTTATCGAGATTGATATTGGATTCATTTCCTCGTGCGACGGTCAGGCCTACTTGATCCATTTCGGCATAAAGAGTGACAAGACGATCGACCTTGGCTTTCGGCAAATAGAAATGGCTGTCCTGCATGTTAAGTGGTGTAAAAATCTCCTCGGCGAAGAATTGGTCTAGGGGCTTGCCACTGATCACTTCGATAAGATATCCGAGAAGATCAAGACCGAGCCCATAAACGTAATCCGAACCGGGTTCGAAAAGTAGCGGTTGTTTAGCTAGAAGCTTCATTTGAGCCTGGAGGGTAATGTTTCTGCTGGTCATTCCATCGATTATTCCAGCGGCAACGTAGGGCTTCTGCAAACTGTTGGGCGTAAAAGGATAGCTAATTCCAGATGTATGTGTGAACAGATCGACAATCTTGATTTGCGCAGACGCGGGAACGGTAGCGGATATATCTCCATTGCCACCCACTTCAGATATAACCTGCATGTCGGAAAAATCAGGAATATACTTCGATACTGGATCGTTAAGCTGAAAAAGTCCGCGTTCATAAAGGATCATAGCTCCCACTGAAGTAATAGCTTTGGTCATCGACGCCATTCGGAATATATTGTCTTTCTGCATCGGTGTTTTTGTATCGATATCGGAAAATCCAAAGCTCTTGAAGTAGGCGAGTTTACCGTTCAAAGCGACTAGCGCAACCGCACCTGGTATCTTACCTTTGGAAATTTCCGCGTTGATTACCGTATCGATTCTGCCCAAGCGTTCCTGCACGAAACCAGTGCTGTCGAGCTGATCATATTCTGTAAATTGCGCCCACGCGGTATTAGTTGCAATGAGCAATAGGACAGTTGCTAGGGATGCTTTTGTCATCTTTTTCTCCATAAAGTGGTTTCACGCTCGGCATCAGTTAAAAAAAAATTCAGTAGATAAAAGACTCATAAAGTTTTCTACAAACAGTCAAAGCGAATAAATTTTAAGCCTCGCTCTTATGCCTCCGTAATGTGTTATCGAATTAAAAAGGGCACAAAACGGGTCATTCCCTTAAAGACGCCTACGTCTCCGGCATAAATATTGCCATTTTTGTCGGCTGTAACACCTTCACCCATAGCACCGATACCTCCCATGCCAGACGGCCGAATTGTGGAGACGTGTTCAGGAATAAAATAAAGCACTTCGCCATTGCGGGCATTGCCTACACGAAGTCCTTTTCTCCAACCACCCGGGTTGTAGTTTTCATCAGATTCAGAGTCGATGGCATAAAGTAAGTCATTGCTGGGGTCTATGTGGATTCCTGAAATTCGACTGAACTGGTACCAGGTGTCTAGCCACTCGCCGTCTTGGGTAAAGATCTGAATACGATTGTTTCCACGATCTGCAACAAAGAGACGACCCTGAGAATCCATAGCAAGACCGTGAGGCGAGCGGAACTGGCCATCATCCCAACCATATTCCCCGAAGTGACCAATGTAAGTGCCATCGGGTTCCCACATGGTTATTCGGCTCTTGGTATCTGGACCAGGCTCATTTTGAAACTGAGCGGCGTGAGTTTCAGCTATATAGATGCGGCCATTCGGAGCGATCAAAACATCATTTGGGTCAGTAAGATGAGTGGGTGGATCACCCAACTCTCCTGGCGTACCGATGGTCATTAGCAGCTCGCCGTCAGCACTAAATTTTAGTATCGCACTGCCTAAATTTGCCGAAGCAGGGTTTTCGTTAATTTCTTCGGCCCTCGCAATGCGGGAATCAGCAATCCAGACATTGCCTTCATGATCCACATCTATGCCATGTGGCCAGAGAATTTGGCCCGCGCCGAATTGCTTGACCACACGCCCATTCGGATCGAGTTTAACAATTGGGTTAATATCCGGAGTCGTGGCACATTGATTGTTACCGCAACGATCGCCTGCCCACACGTGCACGCCATCGATATCGATATCTACCGCGCTGACAGAGCCCCAACGGCGGCCATCTGGTAAAGAGCCAAAATTACGTTGGGTGACATAAGGGTTTGGTAGATTGTTTATAGGTCGCTGACCTGCATGGGCAGCTGGCTTTCCAGTCTCTGCCATTGATCCGTCAGTTTGTGCCATGGGGTTTGTTTGCGCTATTGCTCCAGCAGAGGACAACGAAAATAGAAGTCCCACCAACCCAGTTTTTATCAGGGCTTCTAAACAGACGATATTCTTATTTCCCATTGTGGTCTCTCTTGATTTCTAGAATTATGAACAAACTACTAATTGCACGAGTTGTGGTCTGCTTTTCTGGTGCGGCTAATGCTAACGTCCGTTGTTGTCTATCATACCTTCACCGATTATCCATGTTAGGGGGCATAATGATTATTCGCCAGTATGCCCTCCAGGCCCTTGATTCTAAACTACAAGGTAAATAGCCTTGTACATTTCTATGAGTTAATTATACAATTGAATAAATACTTATGTCCATCTCGAAAATCGGCTAAACTAACGTAGTTCTTTCAAAGTGTTTATTGAATAAGAGACAAAGCCATGAAAATCAATATGACTCGAATCCCGCCTTACATACTCTGTATTTTAGCCGTCGTCACTGGCAGCGCCGCGTGCGCTCAAGCTGGCTATCAGGTTTCTCGAACTAGCGACGGACAGCCCGATATTCAAGGCGTGTGGGCAAATAACACTGTTACTCCTGTGCAGCGACCAGATCTATTCGAAGGCCGGGAGTTTCTCACTGCGCAAGAGATGCAAATTATTTCGCAGCGAGCTGGCGAAATTACTGCAGAGGCCGATGATGCCTTGTTTGGCGAATCAGTGATTACCTCGGCCTTATCCGGAGATACTGGATCCAATGATCCTACTACGGGTAACTACGACCAGTTCTGGTTGGCGGAACGGAGTATACATAACCGCACTTCCCAAATTATTGACCCACCGAACGGCAAATATCCTGCACTTACCGAAGAGGGCATAGCCAGGCGTGCGCGAATGGCCCAGCTGAGAAATAATTCGGCTGCCGCCGGTGAGCGTTTTGAGACTCTCGACTCCTACGAGACTCTGAGCCAAGATGACCGCTGCATCACCAACGGCGCACCCTATCTGGATTCCGGATACAACAGCTATTGGCAAATCGTACAGTCTAAGGAGCACGTTGTAATCCTGCAGGAGATGATGCATGACGCCCGAATCATTCCCCTCACCGACATGCCCCATGCGCCCGAGGCTATCGAGCTTTTGCATGGCGATTCCCGTGGCTACTGGGACGGCGACACCCTAGTGGTGGAAACGCGCAATTATTCGGATAGGAGTGAACTTAGTCACAACCGCGCTGAGTTAAATGTTGAGCGCATTACCCGCATCGGTGATGGACAGATGCGTTATCAACTAACGTCAAATGACCCTAGCACTTACTCTGCCCCTTACACTCGGGAAATCATCTTTGACTATTCCGACGGAGATATATATGAGTTTGCCTGTCACGAGGGTAATTATGCGCTACCTAATATGTTGCAGGGTGCGCGGGAAGAGGAGCGGCGGGCAGCCGCAGGCGAGAATTAATTTATATTCTGGCCTGATTAAGTCAATAAGGAGAGGGGGGGGTAAATCATGTCAGCCACTCGGTCACTGATCGCCGCCCTGGTCACTTTTCTATTTCTGGCCGGATGTGGAACTTCCGGCAATATCATTCCCAGTAAAGGCCTGCCCAACCAAAATTCTGCAGTCACCGACTCGCTAGTCATCAACCATAGGCATTATGACACCCCGATGGCGGAATCCAAAGGCGCCGCACCTGGCAATCCGTCGGAGCATCTTTTAATCGCTCAGGGGACGCGGGGCTGGCCACTAGGCGAGCCTGATCTGATCGTGAAGCTCCGAGCTCCGTATTTGCTCCCGCTGGAGGATTCCGACGTATTCCGCAATTTCGTGATACCGAATGTAACTTCGTCAGATCGCTATGTGCGCGCGCTCGAGTTCAGGTTAGGCAATCACGCAGTCGTTCATCATGCCGAGTTTCGACTCGACGAGACTGACGCCTCGTGGCAACGCGATAACGAGGAACCCGGCACAGGCTACGAGGGGATGGACAACTCAACGGCGCACTATCCCGACGGCCATTTCGTGAATTGGGTCCCAGGGAAGCGAGCCGCCGAGTTGCCCGAAGAACTCGCCTGGCGACTCCCGGCCCACGCGGATCTTGTGGTTCAGCTGCATATGATGCCGTCGGGTTTCGAGGAGATCATCGACCCCCAGATAGGGCTCTACTTTGCCGACGAGCTTCCTAAGCTGAATCCGCAGGTGATCTGGCTCGGCTCGCGCTGGCTGCCCATCGAAGCGGGTGACACCAACTTTGTGGCTCGCGATAGCTACGAGTTGCCCATCGATGTCGATGTACTGAGCGTTCTGCCTCACTGCCACTTCATCTGCAAGGACATCAAGGCATGGGCCGTTCTTCCGGACGGCAGCCAGCAGTGGCTCGCGAGGATTGAGGAATGGGATTTTTACAGACAGAACTCGTTCCGCTTCAAGCGGCCACTCAGTCTGCCGCGTGGCACGATTGTGACGATGG
>CAJXQP010000135.1 GCA_913058275.1 uncultured Gammaproteobacteria bacterium
ATTTTATACCTTGATGGCAGCCTGTCTTTTTTCTAAATCTTTAGGCAGGCCTGACACCAATTATCGATAGAAAACTTACACGGATAGCTTCGCGATAGCAAGCATTTTGTCTAGCTGAACGCAGGCAGAAAGCGGCCTGCAAGAAATTAGGGCTCCGACTCAAACGCGAATGATTGGCGGATGGAATTAACGCTGCGATTGTATTTCTTTCCAGTTCTCGTAGTACTCCAAGCTAACCATTTGATTCAGCTTTTCGAACTCCTCATTCTTCTGCTGCAGGTTGGCCTTCATCACATCGCCCACTGAAAGCAAACCGATATATTCCCCGCCTTCCTCTATTAATAGATGACGAACGCGACGGCCTAGGAATTTGTCGGCGAGCTGATAAGCCTGCTCTTCGATATTGGCAGATATTATGTTGACGCTCATATTATCCTTTAGACGCGCAGTCTTTGGATTGAACCCCTCTTCCATCGCACGGAACATCAAATCTCTCTCGGTCCAGATGCCTATTATCCTTTCTTCTTCGAGCACAACAATAGAGCCCACTTTGTTCTGGGTCATAATTGTGAGCGCTTGGAAGATGGTCGAATCGGAATTGATAGTTACCATGTGACCGCCTTTGTCTTTAAGAATATCTCTGGCAGTTCTTATCATTTTCACTCTCCTGCTGATCTGGGCTTCAGCCCATCACTTTGTATTAGTCACTAGGGAATAAACTAACGCTGTTCCCTAGCCATGGCAAGGCTTAAGGAGGTCTCTAGAAAACTCGGTTTAGGCCGTCAAGAGCGGCAGTACGATAGGCTTCCGCCATGGTCGGATAGTTGAATGTTGTTGTGAGAAAGTAGTTCATTGTATTTGCAGGGGCGCTCTGGCGCATGATCGCCTGACCGATGTGGACGATCTCCGATGCCTGATCGCCGAAGCAATGAATGCCCAACAACTCCAAGGTTTCGAAATGAAAGATCAGCTTCAACATCCCCACCTGTTCACCTGTAATCTGGGCCCGTGCGGTGTTTTTAAAGAATGCCTTACCGACCTCGTAAGGTATTTTCTGCTCAGTTAGTTCCTGCTCGGTCGCGCCCAGCGTGCTTATCTCTGGGATCGTATAGATTCCGGTGGCCACCTGCTCAACGTGATAACACTCATCAGGAGCGACAATCGCATTGCTCGCCGCCCGACCCTGATCATAAGCAGCACCTGCTAGCGACGGCCAACCAATCACATCACCCGCTGCATAGATATTCTTAACTGACGTTTGATACTTCTCGTTCACAGATAGCTGCTGCCTGCTGTTTGTATCCAGCCCAATCAGATTTAAACCGAGACTCTTAGTATTTCCACTTCTGCCATTCGCCCAAAGCACAATATCGCTGCGAATCTTCTTACCTGACTTAAGATAGGTAACGATGTGGTCATCGAAATACTCCATCTTCTCAAATTCTTCGTTGTGGCGACTACGCACCCCGAGATTACGCAGGTGATAACCTAGCGCATCTGATATCTCGGTATCGAGGAAGCTTAGCAGGCCTGCAGCGGGGTTAATTAATTCTACCTTGCACCCGAGCCCACCAAAGATAGAAGCATATTCACAACCAATGACACCCGCCCCCATAATAGTCACCTTACGCGGAGAGACATCCATACCTAGGATCGTGTCACTATCAAAGACACGAGGATGAGAAAAATCGACGCCCGGCGGATGATAGGGGCTAGAGCCCGTGGCGATCACAAAATGATTAGCAGATAATTTCTTGCGTTTACCAACAAGCTTGATTGTATTCTTGTCTAAGAAGCTAGCACGGCCGTTATATATAGGAATACGGTTTCTGTCGTAGAAATCGGTACGCATCTGTACCTGCTCATAGACGACGCGATCGGCATGCTTCGATACTTGCTGGAAACTTAATTTCCTCGCGTCACCCAAGTCTCTAAACATAGGATTCGCATTAAACTGCATGACTTCTTTAACTGAATGGCGCAGCGCTTTAGAGGGTATAGTCCCGTAATGTGTGCAATTACCACCGACAGATTCGAGATCGCATACGACGGCTACGGTGCGCCCTTTCTTCTTCGCATTCATGGCGGCAGCCTCACCCGCGGGGCCACTTCCTATAACGATTATGTCAAAGTGTTCTTTCTGCATGTTGGTTTGCCGGGAATTCTTTTCAGTTAGTGGCTGCCGGAGGATTCCTGCGGCAGGTCTGATGTACTAATTAGAGCTGGCTCTCACCGGCTAGTCGTTGCTTGCTTCCAGCTGGTGATTTCCCGGAGAATTCCTCCAGCAGGTTATGATAATTCTTCTGAGTTAGTTCTTCTGTGCGATCAAGGGGATCATTCTGAAAAGTTTCTCCACAAATCTCGCACTCTTTGAGTCCAGCAATATTGTTCATTCCGCCGCAGGAACCCTGCACCGGTTTGCGACCGAACAACACGCCGATCGACATGATTACGATCACCACAGCCATAACTAGAAATGTAATTAGAAAAGTTGTCATTTCAATCTCGCCCTATTGTAAATCACTTCCAAGATAACGGGTAAATTCGGCACTGACATAGTCTTCGAAACCTTCAGAATCACTCTTATAGATGAAATAGACCGCCTGCCTTTGTTTCGATGCAAGCGCCTCGGCCGCATCGGGGCCCAAAATCATATAGGTAGTCGCCAGCGCATCTGCACGCGCGGTAGACTCATCGATTACATACGCAGCCGCCAAGCTATGGGTAATAGGCCTGGCACTTCGCGGATCAATTTCATGGGAATAGCGCTGCCCTTCTTCCTCGAAATAATTCCTGTAGTCGCCAGAACCCGCTATAGCTATATTATCACCACGACTATAGAAAATTTGATAGACATGAGAGGCCGTGTCTACAGGCGCCTCTATCGCTGGCACCCAGCCCTCACTACCGGGTTTGGAGCCCTTGATTTTTAACTCACCGCCTATTTCCAGAAAATAGTTGTTTACACCGAGTAGATCTAGATATTCAGCAAGCTGATCCACAGCATAGCCTTTCGCTATGGCACTTAGGTCGACATACACGTCACGCATCTTCCAAATTTCTTGACTAGGAGGGCTAATCCTTAAAAACTGAAAACCTACCCGGTTACGCGCCACTTCGATTTGCGACTGTGTAGGCACCGTCTCGAACACCGCCAGATCAGGACCAAAGCCCCAAAGGTTTACGAGTGGTCCTACGGTAACATCGAAGGCGCCGCCGCTAAGTGTGGAAATTTCCTGTGCCATCAACAGCACTTCAATCATTTGCGCAGAGGCTATAAAGGGTGCATTAATCCCATGCCGATTGAATCGAGATAATTCGGAGTTGCTAGCGTAAGTAGAAAAAGTTTCGGTGTCTAACTGCTCAAGTAATTCGGCAATATCTGCAGCAAGGTCTTCAGCGGCAATATCGTCAGGCATATCCACGATTTGAACCTGATAGCTCGTACCCATGGTGAGTCCATTCAATTGCTGAATGTCTTCGTCGCCACCAGTAAAGTAAAAAACCGAGCCTAGGAAGAGAACCAGGAAGGTCACTGTAAAGCTATGACGTTTGAGCAATTCTTTCATGGGACATAACCCGTTACGCTGTTGGAAGTGTCACGCGAGCAGAAGCGTTGCAGCTAGGAGAATTCGTCGAGAGCTATATTTTCGTCTTCTACACCCAAGTCTTTGAGCATCTTTATGACCGCCGCATTCATCATCGGAGGTCCGCACATATAATATTCGCAGTCTTCAGGCGCCGGATGATTCTGTAGATAATTTTCCAATACTACATTGTGTATAAACCCGGTCATTCCCGACCAATCGTCTTCTGGCTGCGGGTCCGAAAGCGCAACATGCCAGTCGAAGTTATCACTCTCATTTGCGAGTGTGTTGTAGTCCTCTTCGTAGAACATTTCGCGTAAACTACGAGCGCCATACCAGAAGCTTATCTTCCTATCGCTGCGTAATCTGCGAAGCTGATCGAAGATATGTGAACGCATTGGGGCCATGCCAGCACCACCACCAATAAACACCATCTCCGCATCGGTTTTCTTAGCAAAAAATTCGCCGAAGGGACCGAATACTTTTACCTTATCACCCGGCTTAAGATTAAACACATAGGACGACATCTTACCCGCAGGAAGCTTCGTGCGCGGCGGGGGTGTGGCTATGCGAATATTGAACTTGATCACGCCCTTCTCGTCAGGATAGTTCGCCATAGAGTAAGCACGTATCGTAGTGTCATTTACCTTGGATTCCACATCGAATAGGCCGAAGTGATTCCAATCACCGCGATACTCCTCGCTAATATCGAAGTCGCTATACTTAACAACATGAGGCGGCACCTCCAACTGCACATAGCCACCTGCCTTAAAATCTACACTCTCGCCGTCTGGAATTTCTAGCACTAGCTCTTTGATAAAGGTCGCAACATTATCATTCGATCGAACCGTGCACTCCCACTGCTTCACTCCGAAAAACTCTGGAGCAACCTGAATTTTCATATCTTGCTTCACGGCCACCTGGCAAGAGAGGCGCCAGTTGTCTTTTGCTTGGCCGCGCGTGAAATGACCAGTCTCTGTTGGCAGCATAGAACCACCACCATCCATCACCTGACACTTGCACTGAGCGCAAGTACCGCCGCCGCCGCAGGCTGACGAGAGAAAGATGCCTGCATCTGCGAGGGTGTTTAGTAACTTGCCACCGGCTCGCACCGTTATAGATCTATCTGGATCGTTATTTATTTCGATGCGGATATTGCCGCTGGTCACCAGCTTGGAGCGAGCGAACAAAATCACAGCCACAAGCAACATTACTATCGTCGTAAATAGTGCGACACCGCCGAGTATTGTTGTGAGATCTATCATCTTAGCCACTTTTACTTCTAAACCTTTTCTTAACTAATTCTACAGCGAGACGCCGCTTAATGACATAAAGCCCAATGACATTAAACCCACCGTAATAAAGGTTATGCCTAGCCCGCGAAGGCCCTCCGGGACATCACTGTACTTAAGCTTCTCGCGTATGCCTGCAAGCGCAACAATCGCGAGTGCCCAACCGAAACCCGAGCCCAATCCGAATGCAACGCTTTCTGGGAATGAATAATCTCGCTCGACCATCAACAGCGTAGAACCAAGGATCGCGCAGTTAACGGTTATCAATGGCAGGAAAACGCCCAAAGCGTTGTACAGAGCCGGAACATATTTATCGAGGAACATCTCTAAGATTTGCACGATCGCGGCGATCACGCCGATATAGCAGAGGAAACCAAGAAACTGCAGAGACATCTGGGGCATACCCAGCCAATCTAGCGCACCTTCGCGCAAGAGATTATTAAAGATGAAATTGTTGGCTGGCACAGTGATTACCTGCACAACCATTACAGCGACGCCTAAGCCAATCGCTGTTTCTATCTTTTTAGAAACCGCAAGAAAGGTGCACATGCCGAGGAACATTTGCAATGCCATGTTCTCGATGAATACCGCTTTGACGAAGAGACTTAGCAATTGTTCCATCAGAACGCCCCCTCATCTGTACTATGAGATGCCATGCGAAACTCGCGCGTCTCCACCTGATTTTTCTTCACGCTGCGTAACGCCCAGATAAAGAAACCGATGATAAAGAACGCGCTAGGGGACAACAACATGAGGCCGTTTGCCTGATACCAGCCACCGTTTTCAATCAGCGGAAGAATTTGAAAACCCAGCAGACTGCCCGACCCGAAAAGCTCGCGAATCGAGGCGACGACTATAAGTACAAGTGAGTAGCCCATTCCGTTACCGATGCCATCTAAAAAGCTCAGACCGGGTGGATTCTTCATCGCAAAGGCTTCTGCGCGCCCCATAACAATACAATTTGTGATGATCAAACCTACGAACACACTTAGATTCTTGCTGATCTCGTAAGCGAACGCCTGCAGAAATTGATCTACAGCGATAACCAAGGATGCAATAATCGTCATCTGCACGATAATACGAATACTAGAAGGCATATGATTGCGGATCATTGAGATAAACAGGTTAGAAAATGCTGTGACCGTAGTAAGAGCGACACACATCACTAGCGTAACACTCAGTTGTGTCGTTACCGCCAACGCCGAACATACGCCTAGTATTTGTAGCGCTATCGGATTGTTCTCGAATAGCGGCGTCAATAATATTTGCTTAACTTGGCTCATACTGCCCTTACCTTCATACCAAACTGAATAGACTTATCGATCATATTCTCTATAAACCTGTCTCGCGCAACTGCGCCAAAATAGGCCCGTAAGCGTCATCGCCAAGCCAGTATTGAATCAAGTTATCAACACCTCGACTGGTGAGTGTTGCGCCTGACAAGCCATCGATCTGATAGTCACCACTGCCTTGTCCTTTAATTACTCGCAGACCAACATCACCCGCTTCATCGTATATTTTCTTCCCAGGCCACAGCGCCGTCCATCTTGGGTTCCTAACTTCCGCACCCAAGCCAGGTGTCTCCTTTAACTCGTAGAATGCCAGGCCTTTAACTGTATTCGCGTCGCCCTCGAGAGCCAGAAAGCCGTATAGGATTCCCCAGAGACCGTAGCCACTTACTGGCACGACGATCGTTTCTATCTCTTCATCTTGCGCAACCACATAGATCATCGGGTAGATGACGCGCCGCTTTATGTTCGCGATATCTTCCTGTCGCTCTAGAGCTTCGGAATACTTAGGATCGTTGATGACAAGACGCTGATCATAACCGCCTATATCAATCTGCAA
Organism: uncultured Gammaproteobacteria bacterium; assembly: GCA_913058275.1. Classification (GTDB taxonomy): domain Bacteria; phylum Pseudomonadota; class Gammaproteobacteria; order Pseudomonadales; family Pseudohongiellaceae; genus UBA9145. The sequence continues at coordinate 6,728 of CAJXQP010000135.1, forward strand.
TTGTTCGAGCTGCTGAGTGTCGAGCACACGCTGCTCGTTTAAGTCGATGACATAGGTCGAGAATTGGCTGAAACGTTCTGCTACCAACTCATCTCCGTCTTGCTGCGAATCGAACAAACCAGCAGCACTCAGAATATTCTTATTCCTGTCGAGAATTCGATTCGCGTCCTGCATCGGCTTCAACACCACCGCTGTTCCCGATACGATAATCGAGCAGACCACGCACAGACTAAACGCGACGATCAATGTACGTTTTGTTGAATCTTTAGAGGACACCGCGCGCCCTCCTTCTACTTATATTCGCCTTCACCACAACGTAATCAATAAGGGGGGCGAACAGGTTCGCGAACAATATCGCCAACATCGTGCCCTCGGGATAGGCTGGATTTACCACCCGAATAAGTACGATCATAAAACCGATCAGGGCGCCGAATATCCACTTGCCAGTGCTAGTCATCGAGGCAGAGACTGGATCGGTCGCCATAAACACCATGCCAAAAGCAAAGCCACCAAGAACGAAGTGCCAGTACCAAGGTGTAGCGAAAGCGGGATTAGTGTCAGAACCTATAAAATTGAACAGTGTTGATGTAACGCACATGCCGAGAAATACGCCCAGCATGATCCGCCAAGATGCGATTCGAGTAACCAACAAAACACAGGCGCCTAGCAATATCGCTAATGTCGAGGTCTCACCAATAGAGCCCTGCATCTGACCAAAGAAAGCGTCTAGCCAAGTCAGCCCACGCCCAGTCGCCACAGCTATTGCAGGCAAGCCTTCGGCTGCTATTTGACTGAGAGGCGTGGCCCCGCTAAAACCGTCTATCGCTGTCCAGACTGAATCGCCGGACATCTGTGGCGCATAGGCAAAGAAAAGAAACGCACGGCCTGTCAGCGCGGGGTTTAAAAAATTCTTTCCCGTGCCACCGAATACTTCCTTACCCACTACGACGCCAAAACTAATACCCAACGCTGCCTGCCACAAAGGGATATCCGGCGGCACAATCAAGGTGAATAAGATGGAAGTAACGAAGAAGCCTTCATTGATCTCATGACCCCGCTTCATAGCGAACAACACTTCCCAAAAACCACCCGCCAGAAACACCACGAGATAAATAGGAATATAGCT
>CAJXQP010000136.1 GCA_913058275.1 uncultured Gammaproteobacteria bacterium
TTCGTCGGCAGCGTCAGATGTGTATAAGAGACAGGGCCCAATCCACTAGCGACTGGGAGGTTCCCAGAACAATCGATGGCCAACCCGATTTACAGGGTGTCTGGGAAAACAACACAATGACACCAGTAGAGCGCCCGGAGGTTTTCGGCGACAAGGAAATGCTCACCAATGACGATGTGGAGTTCCTGCAGCAACGCATGGCCCAGATTATGGCAGAGGGAGGCGATGCATTATTCGGTGAAGGCGTACTAGCGGCTGCGTTTAGTGGCGAAATTAATTCCTACGATCCCTCAACGGGTAACTATGATTCACAATGGATGGTAGATAGAAAAATCCACCGCCGTACATCCCAGATAATCGACCCTCCAAATGGACAGTATCCACCGCGCACCGAGCAGGCAATTGCCGCCGCTCGTGACCTAGCTCAGCATAGACAAGACCACCCGGCCGATTCTTATACGGACCGACCTCTAGGCGAGCGCTGCGTTAGTTTCGGTGCGCCGCGACTGGGCTCTGGATACAACAGCTATTGGCAGATTGTGCAGACACGAGACACTGTAGCGATCATTCAGGAGATGGCGCACGATGTACGCATCATCCCGCTCGTTGCCAAACCGCATATCCACGAAGACATTAAACTCTGGCATGGCGATTCGCGCGGCTATTGGGATGGGGATACTTTGGTAGTCGAGACAACGAATTACTCAGACAGGAGTAGCACCGGCCCTGAAGTTTCTCGAAAAGTTAATGTCGAGCGCCTCACCCGAACTAGTAGCGATGCGATTCAGTACCAGTTTACATCCGACGATCCCGGCAGTTTCACCGCCCCGTATACTCGCGAAATCATTCTCGACTATACGACTGACGACATCTACGAATACGCCTGTCACGAAGGCAACTATGGCATGGCGAATATTCTCTCAGGTCATCGTATTGAAGAGAAGCTGGCACTAGAGTCCAACGACTAATCCCACTGCAAAAAACCGACGCTCTCGTCGGTTTTTTGCATACTACTTACTGTCGCTATCTCAGCAAGCAGTTCTAAGGCGCAGGAATCGCATGACCGATCATTCTGCTACCTTCGAAAACTGCAGTGTCCATAACGTTCAACTCATCAACGAACACGAAGTCTAGAACCTGATTCTCGTTAACGTCGCGATGTAACATCACGATGAACATTTCTCCAGTCTCTAGCCCTTTGTGAACTTTGATGCTCACATTCGAATTCGTGCCGTCCTTTACATACGCCGAGGCAACGTACTTATCACCATTTGGCGCACCTCCTTCGAATGGGTGTATTACTAGCCAACCGTTGCCGTCGATCTGAACTTCCGAGAATGTGAGTGTCCCGTCTTGTCGCTGAACTCCTTCGGTTGTAATCCAGTTCTTTTCTCCATTGCCTATAGATCTTTGAGTAGCCGAATCCGACTGAGCCTGAGCCTGAGCTATAGAAAAACCGAAAAACAATGCAGCCACACCAATAATTGATCGACTCATTTTACCGTGCTCCATTTGTATGCCCCTCATTGAAATCTTCTTGGTAAACAATTTTGTCAATTTAGTTGCCAGACGCAGCTAGCTGAACGACTACATCCCAGTTAAAACGCACGAAGCGATGGAGCTCACTAATCAAAATACGTTCCTGATCGCTATGCGCACCAAACCCAAGTGCAGCATCTTCACGATCGATAGCCGGCCCAATACCATAGCACTGAATCCCTTTATTCCTAAGATAGGCCATGTCGGTTGCACCAGTGCTCATCGTAGGCAAGGTGATAACGCCATAGTGCTTGCTAATATTTTCTTCGATCGCGCTGAATGCGGCCGTGTTCAGCCTTGCTTCTCCTGGTGGTCTAGTATTGCGATCGCCGAGACTTACTTGCACAGCGGGGTCGTTGATCACACGGCGGATCTCGTCAAGAAATGCCGGAATATCTTCATCGGGTAGTGCACGGAAATCGACGCTCGCGGTTGCCTCAGATGGAATGACATTTATCCTATAGCCTGCATTGAAAATATTTGGCGACAAGGAAGAACGCAGCATCGATGAATGGCGAGGCTCATTAGCAAGAAAATATTCATCCACTTCACTCGCCAAATTTGGATCGAGAACGTCTAGATATCGCTGGGCAGCATCCGCTGGTGAGATTGAGGCAAGTCTCTGGAAGTAAGCAGCAGTTGTCTCATTCAAGCGAATCGGCGAACGCCAATCTGCAATTGCGGCGACCGCTTTTGCAAGTCGCGTTACAGAATTCGTTTGCAGCGGCACCGAACCATGACCCGCAACGCCCGTGGCAAGCAAATCTACTCGATAAGGTATTTTCTCCACGGTCTGTATACCGGCATATTGCACTTCGCGGTTCACTCGCGCGACCGAACCACCCTCAGCAAGACAGAACTCTGATTCGATCTTCTCGAAGTGCTCGTTCACCATAAATTCGATGCCGTACTGCGTAGCCCCCTCCTCACCGGACTCGGCAAGAAAGATGACGTCCCTATCGAGTTGAACGTTCTGCCTTTTTAGCTCCAGCATCACCATTAGTGCCGAAGCAAGGTTGTCCTTGTCGTCTACCGCGCCACGCCCATAGACATAGCCATTGTCTACCGTTGCACTAAACGGCGGGAAGGTCCATTTCTCAGGATCCACATTCACAACATCGGTATGGGCCATAATGAGCAACGGCTCTTTATCTCCGTTGCCTTGTAAACGAGTAATAACATTGGGCCGCTGTGGATCAGTAGCCAACATCTCGACCTCGAAACCCTCCGCCTCTAGCACGTCTCGAATATATTCGGCTGCGGGCAGCTCCCGGCCCGGAGGGTCGCTAGTATCGAACTGCAGCAGAGCACGGAAATGATGCAATGTCTCATCTTCAATGGAGGACCAGTCCGGTTGGCTAACCTGAGCTAGCAAACTAGGTGATAAAAACAAGGCAAGGGCAAGAAATAGATTTCGCATGAATGGCTCCAAAAAATCACGTTTATTGGAGCAGAATAACAGAATTTTGACGATATGTGCCTAGGAAAACAGCACCAAACAATTCAACTTAAATCAGTAAATTAGACGATTTAGGCCGTTGCTACAGACGGTTAGTGTAAGCGCGGATCACATTCCCATTAATCAGTAATAGCAGTAAGCCATGCTCAAGTTCTCAAAATATCTAGCCATTTTCTGCCTTGGCATCGTCAGCCAACTTGTTATCGCACAGCCGGGCACTTTCGAGAACGGTATCTTCAATATCCCACAGGGCGCGTCAATGGTGTCCAGGCCAGCTTCAGCCTCTAACAGGCAACTCATTCAGCCATAGACGTGGCGCCTTATCACCGCAATAATGCAGCCTGATTAACTCATTCCGCAGAGCTGCTCCCGCGCTATGTCCCAAGGTAAATTTCGTCACTTCACGGTTATGGCCGTTGTTGTAGCCAATATGGTCGGCACCGGCGTATTTACGAGTCTTGGTTTTCAGCTTTTAGATATCCGTTCCGGGTTTGTGCTGTTGGCTCTGTGGGCAGTAGGCGGTCTTGCGGCCGTATGTGGCGCAATGACCTACGCAGAGCTAGGTGCTGCAATGCCGCGCTCTGGCGGCGAGTACAATTTCCTATCACGCATTTACCATCCTGCGGTCGGCTTCGTGTCGGGCTGGGTTTCCGCCAGCGTAGGCTTTGCCGGTCCTACCGCTCTAGCGGCTATGACTTTTGCCGCCTATGCTACATCGGTTTTTGAAGCAGGCGAGAGTGTCTGGCTAGAGAAGAGCCTGGCCTCAGGATTAGTAATACTGCTGACTCTGGTTCACGCGAGCAATCGGCGCAATAGCGGCGGCCTGCAGGTCGTGTTCACTATTTTGAAGGTAGCCATAATCGTTATCTTCTGCGTAGCCGCATTCATCGCTACCGACTCACCGCAACCGATTGACTTTCTCCCTGCCGCAGGGGATGGCGCTTTACTAACCAGCGGCGTCTTCGCTGTTGCTCTTATCTATGTCAGCTATGCCTACACTGGCTGGAATGCAGCTACCTATCTAAGCAGTGAATTAGAAAATCCGCAACGAACACTTCCCTGGATTCTAATGGGCGGAACACTAATAGTGACAGTGCTCTACGTGTCTCTAAACTTTACCTTTCTGCATACCACGCCGATGGACTCCATGGCCGGCCAACTCGAGATAGGGTTTATTGCAGCCGAGACTGCCTTTGGTGATCTAGGCGGCAGATTTACTGGACTAGTTCTGGCAATGCTATTGGTATCAACGGTTAGCGCGATGACTATGGCTGGGCCGCGGGTTATTCAGGTGATCGGAGAAGACTTCCCCGTGCTTAAGGCGCTAGCCAAGAAAAATAAAGATGGCATTCCCGCAACCGCGATCTATATACAGTCAGCCATCGCCTTGTTGTTTATCTTTTCGTCGACCTTTGAATCAGTGTTGGTATTCTCCGGGTTTACTCTTGCGCTAAGCAGCTTTACAACCGTTCTAGGGATTTTCGTACTACGTTGGCGACAACCAGACCTACCTCGCCCCTACAAAACATTTCTCTACCCATTACCGCCACTAATATATTTAGCACTAACTGGCTGGACACTAACCTTTGTTTTGGTTAGCCGACCTGTCGAGGGGCTGTTTGGACTCGGCATAATCGCGCTAGGACTTGTCTTCTACTTTCTTTCTTCGACGAAGAAATAGAACTCTCATTGTTACACGCTTAACTCGCACTGATAACTGACTTCGTCATCAGAAGATTCAGCCGATCTGTAGAAGGGTATTATTTTTACTATTTTTCTACTTTTTTGTAACCACGACTTCCTAGGGCAATCTACTAGTGTATTGGCTAATCACATCACAGCGATAGAAGCCTATCCGGATTATTTCCAGATAGATTTATCCTGATCTTGAAACGAAAAATAAGAAACCAAGACCAACTCGAAAATTTCTCTCCACATAACACCCTTATTATGGATCATTTACCTTCAACGAATATAAAGTGGTTTTCTGATGGAGGAAGAAAATAGTGAGATGAAGAGACCTAGACCAAAAGATTTTTTATCTAGATTGCCGGATGACGATGATGCCACAGCGTAGCCTGTTCATAGGCATGAGCGATACGACAGAGACTTAACTCTGACAGGCGAGCGCCAAGAAACTGCACGGCATAGGGGCTTCCCTCATCTGAGAAACCGCAGGGTACAGTGATAGTCGGAGTGCCGGCCAAATCTGCAGGAATAGTAAACTGACCCTGGAAATGTTGAATTACTGGTCTCAGCGTTTCCATATTGCCGTATTGAACTTCCTTGTCCACAGCAAAAACTGAGCCGCCCGAGGGACAGATAACAGCGTCTACCGCCTCTAGAGCAGACTCGTACTGTGCACTAATCTGTCGTCTAAGCTTGGTGGAATTGACATAGTCTTGCGCACTCATAGTCGCACCCATTTCCAGCGCATCGCCAAAGTAGCCTCCGTATTCATCGGCACGGGACGGATAGGTGGCACTATGTGCCTTGTGTGCTTCGTAGGCGCAGATAGGTAACCACGCATTGCGTAGATCCATCGGATCAGACTTCGGCATGCGCAATGCCACAATTTCAGCACCGAGCTGTCGTAGCACCTCGATAACCTCGTGGATCGCATCCACCAGAGCCGGATTAGTGCCGCTGGCGAGGTAATGCTCATCAACACCGATCCGCATACCGCTAAGCTCGTCCGTCAACGACTCCGTAATTCTCGGAACCGCATCTCTAAGTGAGCTGGAATCACTGTCATCAAAGCCTGAAATTGCCTCGAATACAATTGCCGCATCTTTTACAGAACGCGTCATCGGTCCAATATGATCTAACGATGCTGCTAGTTCCAAAACACCATGCCGACTCACTCTTCCATAGGTCGGCTTAAGGCCAACCACGCCGTTAGCCATGGCCGGGTAGCGAATCGACCCTCCAGTATCGGTACCCAGTGAGGCGAAGCACAATCCTGCTGCTGTGGCGACTCCCGACCCACTAGAAGAAACGCCTGCCCAGAGATTCTCTCCCCAAGGATTAACTGGAATAGGAAAGTCACGGTGATAGCCCGATAGAGCGCCTTCGGTGAGATTCAATTTACCGAGGATTACGGCGCCTGCCTCACGCAGCTTGTGAACCACAGTCGCATCATAGTCTGGCACGAAGTCCCGAAGTACTTTTAGCCCGCCCATGGTCCCAGTACCAGCCGTAAAGCACAGATCCTTCACTGCGATGGGTATACCGTGTAGCGGGCCTTTGTAGTTGCCTGCTTGAATTTCCTGTTCGGCCTTTCGCCCGGCTTCCATGGCTTGCTCAGTCATAACAGTGGCATAACTCTTGAGCTGCCCGTCAACAGAATCGATACGAGATAGCAGCTTTTCCGTCAACTCAACAGGAGATAGTTGGCCATCGCGAATCGCGTCAGCAGCGCTGCTAAGGCTGCAATAGTGGATTGGATGTAAAACTGAATCGCTCAACGCTCGAAGTTCCTACATAGTGATATTTAGGCTAAGACACAAGCTAGCATAATTCCCGCCGAACCATTAGTAGTGGCTACTTCTGTGTACTACGAAGCCATAGGCTGGGAATGGTGTGTGTCATCTCAAAAATCAGAGATTCCCGTGGAATTACCTATCGACTGGAGCTTGGTGCATTGACCGACCGCACTCTGTGCAGACGCTGTTCGCACATCGTGGGACCCATCTCCACCAATATTCTGGAAGAAATCAAATCACGCTGCACAATCGCTGAGCGCAAAATCAGCCTTAAGGTTAACGGCACCCTCTTCTTTCTTAGGTGTTTTTATTCCAGTTTTTCTCGCGCATCATTCACATTAAACTAGTTATCGAAGTCGCTCGCGTCATGCCTTTCTGCTAATTGATGCTCTTCCGGCCCCCAGACTCGATTGACACGAAGCCCGCGCTGCACCGCTGGACGTTCTTCGATTTCTTCCGCCCAGCGAATTACATTTTTGTATGAAGCCACGTTGAGAAACTCAGCGGCGTCATACAAATTGTGAAGGACAGCAGTCCCATACCAGGGATAGCTAGCCATATCAGCAATGTCATATTCATCGCCGCTTAGGTAGCGCCGATTTGCGAGATTCTTATCTAGAAGATCAAGTTGCCGTTTAACTTCCATAGCATAGCGATCAATCGGATATTCCAGTTTTTCCGGTGCATAGGCATAGAAATGTCCAAAGCCTCCGCCAAGGAATGGGCCAGCACCCATTTGCCACATGAGCCATGAAAGACATTCTGCGCGCTGGGTAGGATCGACAGGGATGAAAGCGCCGAACTTTTCCGCTAGATAAATCAAGATCGCGGCAGATTCAAAGACTCGCATTGGCGGACTAGTGCTGTGGTCCAGCAAGGCTGGGATTTTGGAATTCGGGTTAATAGCTACGAAGTCGCTGCCAAACTGAGCGCCTTCACCTATGTTAATCAGATGCGCATCGTATTCTGCCCCCTCATGACCTAAGGCCAGCAGCTCTTCCAGCATGATGGTTACTTTCACACCGTTGGGAGTCCCGAGCGAATAGAGCTGCATCGGATGTTTTCCTACCGCTAGGACCCGCTCTTCTTGCGCTCCTGATATGGGCTTGTTGATCTTGGAAAAGCGTCCACCATTTTCGGTGCTCTCTCTCCAAACCTTTGGGGGTGTGTACTCCGACATTTTGTTACTTCCTTTTAGTTTTCCTTCAATTTCTAATCGTACAACAGCGCCTACATTGCTATGACAGTAGGATGAATCCCTTCGCCCAGCACAAAACTCGAACCAACAGCTCCGACCACAGCGGTGCTCCTATCCTGTCTCTTATACACATCTCCGAGCCCACGAGACCGAGGCTG
>CAJXQP010000137.1 GCA_913058275.1 uncultured Gammaproteobacteria bacterium
GGAGATGTGTATAAGAGACAGGGTATTTTCTGACAACAATTGGTTAACGGTTGACCGTTGAGCGATTTGGAACCCGACGACTAGAAGCACAAGTGCAAATATGGCGTAGATCAGCTTTTGGTCACGCGGAGGTGCTGCTACTTGGGATGCTTGGTTTGGGCTATCAGCTAGAATTCCGTCGGGAGTTACTTCGTAGGCCCAAGACAAAACAACAGCTACAGGAAAACCAAGAATGAAGAGGAAAATGATCGTCTGGCGCACCCAGTCTGGCGCACCAAACGTAGGCAGTACTACATCAGTCACTTGAATAAGCAGCCAAGCCACCACGGCATACACCGCTGCCACGCGAAAGACCTTGCGCCTCTTCAATTCCTCAAACAGCTTACCCATCGCTGATCCTGCTTTTTATTTATTATTCACAAGAGTTTAGCATAGCCGCTCCCATGGGCTAAACGTTAGCTTTTCGGAGGCCCTTTATCTGCAATTATTTAACATACGAACGGCAATTTTGGGTCGTAAGCAGAAATTGGAAGTGTGCTTACGGTTATAACCAAAAATATGCCAAATTTTCACTACGAATAAAGCGGGTGCTGAACACATTTTAAACCGCTCACTTTCAACCATTGGCGGACATCACTGAGGATCAGGCGACGCCAATTGCATGAGTTCTTTAAATCGATTTGCCACAACTGTTAATTTCCCGGCGTTCTTTGCTTCGATCCATGGCTGTTCTCTCTACTCGTTTTTTGTATCTGCTGTAGTCGACCACCAGATACATGCGAGTAACAACAGCTGTAATACCAAGCGAAGGGTGAGTGCTAACTCGGATATGTCTGGGAAAAGCTCCGGATTCAGCGACATATAGATATTTGCCGGCGACACAGCGAGAGTTAGAACGAATAAGCCAACGCCGGCCCTGCGTCTGGTGCGCTGAAACAACAACCCCAGAGCACCGAGTATTTCAAACACTCCGCTAATAGCAACCGCCACTTCATGGTAGGGCACAGCGGGCGGCATGATTGCTAGGAATAATTCGGGTGAGATGAAATGCATCACGCCTCCGCCCATAAACCACAGAAAGACGAACGCCAACCCTGCTATTTTCAATTTGTTCATTCTAAGTTCCACCAGCCAATATTTTTAGGCTTCAAATGCACCTGGGTTTCCAGCTTCAACTACAAACGAAGCACGGGTTCTTATGGGGTGACCAGGTTCAGTCACTTTATCCAAAACCTTGTAGTCTGACTGCCATAAGTCTTTAGTGAGGTTACAACTGACATAGCCGCGCTGACGGTTGTAAAACTTGATATGAGGATTGTCGGAAAGAGTTTGTGCTGTAGTGCTGGACACATCGGAGCCATCGCCACCAGATGAAATTGAAGTACCAACGAATTCAGTTGCAATAACTTCACTGCTATCATCACTGAAATCGGACAAAATATTGTTCACCCAGTTACTGTGTATATCTCCTGTCAGCACAATTGGGTTGGTTGTTTCAGCTGCTTTTAGTCTAGCCAGCAACTCATCCCGTTCATGTGGGTAACCATCCCAGATATCCATTAAATACATTTCCTCATCGATCTCATCGCGCCGCAGCAAACGCCCCATCATTACTTGTTGTGCCATCACGTTCCAGGTGGCCTCACTATTGTGTAGACGTCTGAACAACCAGTCCTTCTGAGCTTCTCCCAATAAAGTCCGGCTAAGGTCTCGATGCTGATCACAGCTAGTCTTCATACCGTCTCTGCACGCCTGATCACTTCGATACTGTCGTGTATCTAGAATTGTCATATCCATCAAGGTGCCAAACTGCAAAGGGCGATAGATCTGCATCGAAGCCCCTTGTCGGCCCGACGGCAAGCGTATCGGCATAAATTCGTAGAACGCTTGATAGGCCCCAGCTCGGCGAGTGAGCAGCTGTTCTGGGGTTTGTTCATCTATGGCAATATCGTTCGCATAATTATCGTCAACCTCATGGTCATCCCAGGTTACTGCCCACGGAGCTGATGCGTGAGCAGCCTGCAAGTCGGTATCACTTTTGTATAACTCATAGCGCGCGCGATAATCATCCAGCGTATACATTTCTGGCGCATCGTGAAGACGAACATTTTCGTCGCCCCAGGATTCTTCGTAAATGTAATCACCCAGGTGAACAATCAAGTCGAACTTTTCTTTCGCCATATGATCTAGTGCGGTGAAATAGCCATGCTCGTATTGTTGGCAGGATGCGAAGCCAAAGCGAAAGCTCTCTGGAGTGGCGTCAATCGCAGGTGCCGTTTTAGTTCTGCCGACACTGCTAACTTCACCACCAATCATCCAGCGATAGTAATATTCTTTACCTGGGCTGAGACCTTGCAAGTCCAGGTGTACGGAATAGCCCAACTCCGGCAAAGCCGCCGCACTACCCTTACGATAAACAGTGGAGAAGCTGGCAGATTCAGCTATCTCATAATCCACAGCCACGGGCTCATTTCTGCTGAGAGTATTGCCCAATGTTTCACGCGCGAGTCTCGTCCAAATAACCACAGAGTCTGGCCTGGGGTCGCCGGAGGCCACACCCAGATAAAACGGATTGCCTGAGACTTTTGCCAGCCTAGTTGCGCCCAATACAGAAGCAGATAGCGTGCTTGCCGCAAGTAGAGTAGTGAAGTTAATGCCCTGCCTCAGGAATGTGCGTCGATTAAATGCCATGATAATTCACCTTTTGTAAAAACGCGGACAGACCACGTTTAAAACCGTCTGCTTTCGGCAAGGTGCCGAATCTTAGCTTTGTCTCAGTTCCGAGATTGTCCCCGGACATTAGAAAACAACCAATGAGGAAGTTCTGGATCTGCAAATGCTCGCTCCCAGGAATTATGACCAACATCTAGATACTCTGTATAGCGGATATCCCCTTTGGCCACTTCCAAGCTTGTGACCATTTCTCTAGAGCCGGCTACGGGAACGGTAGTATCCATCGCTCCGTGAAACGCCCACAACGCCACATCTCGCGCGTTCACTATACGGTCGGTATTACCCACCCCGCAAACTGGGACGCCTGCCGCAAAGATATCGGGACGCTTGGCAACAATGTCCCATACACCAATTCCCCCCAAAGATTGGCCCATAATATATAAGCGACTCTCGTCAATCAGGAACTCAGACTTCATCTGATCAATTAGTTCCATTAACACATCTGCATAAGGAGATAGCTCTTCAGAGCCAGAAGCACCCCACTGCTGGGGGCTTGGTATTTGGGGCGCCATTACATAGGCTGGATTCTCTGCAGCTATCTCCGGTTTAAGCCACAATCGAGTGCCGTGCGTGTTTCCGCCTGAAATCTGCCTTACATTGTCTGTACCCCAACCACCGGCGCCATGTAGATAAATTATCAGCGGTATTGCTGTCCTCACTTCCATAGAGGGAGAGTGGAACCTGAAAGGCATTACCAGTCCGTTCGATCCACTAAAAGAGGAACTTGAAAAACCATCGTCTGCAGATTGAGCAAAGGTTATGAGAGAGCTTAGCAATACGAAAAACGTACAAGCCAACTTAGATATCTGATTTATCACAATGCCTCCATGAACTTATTGCTATTCAGCTTACCGTCGGCAGCTTTCGGTCAGTAGCGGACATTTTCAAATAGTGGTGACAAAGGGGGCTGAAGATTTCCGTGTCGGGGCACCACTGCTCTAGTCAAATTATTCTTACCCCTTAATTTCCTATATCTCCCCTCGTCGTGCTGACTGAATTATGAGATCAGCAGCTCTAAACGCAAGCGCCATAATTGTAATTGTGGGTTGGCCACGGCTCGATGACACCATGCTGCTTCCATCGCACATAAACAGGTTGGGAATGTCGTGAGACCTATTGTACCGATCTACTACTGAAGTCTCAGGATCGTTACCCATACGACAGGTACCAAGCAAGTGCTGCGTCCATGGAGAGTTCTCATCATAAAAGCCATCCATTTGAGTGGCGCCGGCCGCGTCCATAAGCTCTAACGAACGATCCAGAAAAAACTTCATGGTGGCTAGATCATCTGGATGCTCGTTGTAGGTCACCCGTATCGCAGGTCGGCCCCACACATCTTTCACAGTCGGATCGAGAGTGACGTTATTCGTTGATAGAGGTAAGGAAGTTGTGTGCCCATCGAAGGAGCAACTGTGAGTAAACAAATGCTGCAGAGATTCTTTGTAATCGGCGCCCCAGTTGGCACCACCAAACATACCTCCACTCAATGCCGTCGATATCAGGTTGCCACCGAACGGGTGGCGTGAATCGATGCCACCCCCTCCGTAAAAACCGAGGCTCTCATCCAGCTCCCAAAAGTCATGCACCACTCTTGTCGCAGGAATGCTTTTGTAAGCATGTACTGGCTCATCAAACAATCCAATAGCTTGAGAATAGCCGTTGAACATCAAATTTTTGCCAACCATACCGCTCGAATTTGCTAGACCATCGGGATGGCGCGCTGATTCAGACAATAGCAATAGTCTGGGAGTCTCGGCACCGTTTGCACTCAACACTACGGCCTTACATCGCTGCGCAGACTCGGTTCCATCCTGTTCCCAGTAGACTACTTCGTTGGCTCTTCCGGATTCATCGACGTTAATTTTTGAAACAGTGCAGCCAGTTCTCAGCTCGCAATTTCCAGAAGCGAGCGCCAGCGGTATCATAGTCACCATAGTGGAAGACTTGGCGTTAACTTCGCATCCGTAACCATTACACAATCCACAGTGTATACACGCGGGTCGATCGTTGTGAGGTTCCGAGAGAATAGCAACTGGAGCGGGGTATGCTGTATAGCCTAATTTTTTTGCGGCTCTTTCTAGTAAAACACCCGAGGATTTCACTGGCATCGGAGCGCAGGGGTAGTCGCGAGAGCGCGGCGGATCCCAGGGACCTTGCAATCCCGACAGGCCAATTTCCCAATCGACCTTCGTGTAGTACGGCTCTAACTCTGCGTAAGTAATAGGCCAATCGACAAAGTTAGTTCCAGCTATTGGTCCTCGTACACTCGCCTCCATGAAATCGATTTCTCTAAGGCGCCAGAAGTTACCGGAAAAATGCACACTTCCTCCGCCAACGTTATGGGCATAACGAAGTGACGAATCGCCTACGACGGCTTCTTCATCTTCTGTTTGCCGACGGGTTTGAGGATGGCCCTTACGCCAATCCCATTCGAGATCGAAGTTGTACTTCACGCCCCATTCGTCATGTGTGAAGTCAGCGGCTTTAAGGTGTGGCCCCTGCTCTAGCACAACAACAGAATAACCAGCGGTTGATAATTCTTTGGCGATAATTCCACCAGCCGACCCGGAGCCCACAATCACAAAATCTACGTCTTCTGAGGTTGAATACTTTACGGAGTTAGAATCTTCAGCCATGACTATTCTCCCTTCTCTGCAAAATCAGCATCATAGAACCCAAATGGTGGCTGCCACGCATGCTGATCGGTAAACCCCAACAACTCAAAGCCAACTTTGTCTCGATTACCGCCATATTCTGGGCTCGAAAACATGCCAGCCACTGTCAGAAAGCGAATAGTGTTGAAGAACTCGGAAGTTTCTATTTGTCTTAGCAGTTGATCTTGCTGTTCTTCATTTAGCAGATAGAAGGATGCCACGCCAAATTGAGCGGTGGCTTCACTTTGTAGAGTAACAAGCCCATCTTTAAGGATTTGGTGTTCTGCCTCTCTGTCGTCTGCTACTACGGTATCTATGAAATAGATCACACCGGCTTCTGTGGCACCTGGGGTAGCGTTACTCGGGATTATCCTTGCGGAGATAGCACTGTATTCTAAAACTTCTTCTTCGCTTAATAGTCGGAAATCAGTATTGTTCGTTCTCGCATCATTAGCTTGGCCGCATGCAGCCAGAATCATCGGCATCGTCAATATAATACAGGAACCCTTCGCAGCATCTGAGCCAGCATTTAGAAAAGCGCGACGCGACATTCGTGTTTTTTTCATATCATGAATTTCCAAAAATATAGCGACTTACACTATAGGCGTTACTGAATTAGATCGGCGAAGGCGCAAACTAGTAGATTTACATCAACGCTCTAGGCACTTAACAGGCCCTGTTGATACTGCAATTCATACTCTACAGGCGACAGGTGATTATTGAAACTGTGCCGTTACTTTCGGCCAGAAGCAGGCACTAAAACTACTGGATATTTACTCTGACCCCAATAATTTATAATTTCTTATCGAATATTTAGCTAGATCTCACCCCGTCGCGCAAACTGGATGATGTTGTCCGCTGCGCGGAAGGCCAAGGCCATGATCGTCATGGTGGGTTGCTCGCGACCTCGTTAACCGCGGTCGACACGAAAGTCATCCAATCATCCAATTGCGCAGTGCCCGGACTGAGCTGCACGCCGCCGCCATGAGAGGTAAGCCCTTGTGGCTTTGAAAGTATTAGCGAGGCACCGCTTGGCACATTCTCAATGTAATTTAGCATCGTGTTGTAGTTGGTCTGCTGGAAACCCTCCACGCTGCTATTGACGTAGAGCAATGGAGTCGCAGACGCGATGCCGGGGGTAGTGTGGCAGGTAATGCACCGCGATTGGATTACCGGCTGCGAAATATTCGATAGAAAGAAAGTTAAACTCGCAGGATCAGTCGGCGCAGGAGGCTCCGTAACCTCCGCATCTATTGAAAAAGAAAGAGGCACGCCGCTGTAGTACAACTCACCTGATGCGGCAGTTGTGTCATAGGCGAGAAAGATGGCAAGTGATGCACCTGACAGCCCTGCTGGACCGAATGCCACGTTCTCCAGAATCGTTATCGGCTCACTCGCCTGTAAGGTTCTACCTGCCAATGTGGCCTGCAAGTTCGGCAGAGTCTGATCCCAGACTACATATTCGCCAGACTCGAGGCGCATAAAAATGTCTGCACCTAGTTGAATAAGTAGGTAGATGTTGCCCACCGTATTCACATGAGCAGTCTCGACCTGTACCTCGGTAAAGATATCCAGAGGCTGATCACCACCAAAGCTGGAGCCGAAAAAGACACTATTGTCAGCCGTCGCCCCACCGAAAAATCTCGCAGTAGTCGAAGCACCTGTAGCCGTGGATGGACTCCCCAATTCCGGCAATTGCGCCGAAGCAACAGAGGAAAACAGTCCAAAGCAGGAGAACAACAGGCTACAGGCCAGTATTTTTCCTCCTAATCGTGTAAAAACAGTCCCTTGATATCTCATACTCATAATCTCTCTTATCCCAGTAAACACGGGTTATTTAATCATATTCAACCAATCTAACTGCCAATTAGACCACAGTTTTTCCTTAGTGCTTGCAGTCGGGGGAAATTTTTCCTTGTCTATATTACATAGACGCCGAGCCTACCAGCCGGCTCCCTCTTTGATTTGACTGCTATGTTTCACCTTCTGGATATCCAATGTTCATAAGTTTTTTTTCACTGTGCGACCAATTGCTGATTCCAAAGGCCGCTCCGGCAACTACCCAGATCTGCACATGGATAGAAAGCAATCCAAAAGAGAATCTGTTTTCAAATAGTCGAAATACAATGAATGTCATGAATAGAAACATTGGTACACCCCAATAGACGACACCATATTGCAGAACAAATCTAAGATACCCTAGCTCGCGGGTTTTGAGCCATTTTGCTTTAGCGGCAGAATCCACAGCTTACTCCTCAAATATTCAATCCACTTTCCGGTAGCAGGATACTCATCGAGAAACATAACATTTGTATATGACGAAATTTCACCTTACTCGAAAAGTTCGTTTGAGGCAGGGGCGAAAAAATTCACCATCTCACCAAAATAAGGGGAGTTCTACAGCTGAAATATCTGTCTCTTATACACATCTCCG
>CAJXQP010000138.1 GCA_913058275.1 uncultured Gammaproteobacteria bacterium
ACGAGATCAGCCTCGGTCTCGTGGGCTCGGAGATGTGTATAAGAGACAGCACTAGCACCTGCCGCCGTGGAAGATAGTTTGTGCGCACTGCGCTGGGTTGCGCGCAACGCCGAAGAATACGGCTTCGACACAGACAGGCTAGTCGTTTCTGGTAACTCCGCAGGAGGCCACCTAGCCCTGACTAGCGGCATGTTGCCTAGCGACACCGATCTTGCGCTACAATGCCCGGGTACACAGAGCCCCGCTGTGGCAGCCATCGTAAATTGGTATGGAATCACTGACGTTGTCGATTTACTCGATGGTGCTAACGAAAAGGCCTACGCCGTTAGGTGGATGGGGTCGCAACCTAATCGGCGGGAGATTGCCGATCGTGTTTCGCCCATGAAATATGTTCGCGCCAACCTACCGCCTATCATCACCATCCACGGGAATGCAGACCCAACTGTGCCCTATGCGCACGCTGTTCAATTGCATGAGGCGCTCGATCAGGCTGAGATTAGGAACCAACTGATTACCGTGCCCAATGGCAGGCATGGAGGCTTTCCGGCAGAGGAGATGCTGAGAATCTATGATGGAGTGTTTAAATTTCTCGACGAAAATTTGCCGAACTGATTCCCAGCATAAATTAACTGTTATGTTCAGTCATCGCCTGGGAAGTCGAAGGAAATGCTCGGCAGTCGCGGCAGTGTGCAGGAATGGGGCGACACTTCGTAAGATACATCGTTCGGATCTAGGCCGCCCTTCAGATCCATGAAGCTAGTCGTAGCAGGATCTCCCAGACAAATAAGGTTCTCCGTGCTGGCGCCTGGCTTAACTAGGCCGCCCCATACAATATTTGGAGAGTCCAATCCGCTGATAGCATGCCACGCCTTTAGTGCAGCGTGCCCGGGCACCGTTCCACCACCATCGTAATTGTTGTCGTGGATGTAGATCTGTTCCGGGTAGGGATCGTATTCAGAGTCCTTAATTATGCGTCCACCTAGGGCGAAGCTATAGACCATGATGTTTACGCTTTTATTGTCGCGAAAATTATTCTCGAAAACTTCGATGTTGTCGTTGGCCAAAATTAGCAAGCCGGTTCCCGGAGGTACATTGCCGACGATATTTCCTTCCGGTGCAAAATTCTCTGTGTTGTTCTCATAGATCTCATTGTTAAACACTCGAGTTGCCTGCCCACCCTGTACTGGTAAATTCGGTAGGTCGAAGACTAGAATACCGCCGGTATTGTTAGTTGCCACGTTGTCATACACATCGGCATAGGTGGAGTTTTCGATCTCGATACCAGCGACATTGAATTCGGCGCGGGAGTTTCTCACGATGATCTGGCTAGATTGGCCAACGTAGATGCCGGCATCGGATGCGCCGATAGCGACTGAGCCTTCAATGAGCACATTCCTCGTCTGGACTGGGTAGATTCCGTAGGCACCGTTCTCTGTATTGGCACCTCGCGTCCATTCTGTGCGAACGCGACGTATCGTGACATTCGTGCTCTCATTGATCTTGAGGGCATCACCGACAGTGTCCTCAATTGCCAGATCCTGAATCACGAAGTCGTCTGCGCTTACTAGCAAACCTTCAGCACCCTGCGCCTGATTCTTGAACGAAAGAATCGAAGAGTCCATGCCGGCGCCTTTGATGGTCACTCCGGGAACAGTCAGCGACAGGCTGCGGGCGAATTCGTGGATGCCAGCAGGCACCTCGATCACGTCGCCGGGTTGTGCCTGAATCAGTTGAGCCTGAAAGGAATCCGCAAAGCTTAAGCTCTGCATGGGTTCAGGGCTGTTGGCATCGCTACAGGCAGCGAGAGCCATCGAAAGTGTACAGAGTGTGAGTAGTTTGCTTATTGGTTTTATTGCCATCATCTGTAACTCCAGTAACACGTGTAGTGCGGGTTAGCCCGATTTTATAATGCCACGAATTTATTGTTCTCAACATCTTTTCTGACCCTGTCGTGGTCGAAAATCACGCCGTTCATGGCGATGTAAACCCCCGCAGGCTTAGTCTGAACTGCCGTAAACGCCGCGCCGATATTGAACATCACGTCGGAGTTTTTAAACAGGGCAGGACTGAGCGCACCGGTGAGAACGATCGTCTTGCCTGGAATATCGCTCAGCAGATTAGCGGTATTGGTCATCGTATCTGTGCCGTGTGTAATTACGATCATGTCCTCGATTGTCTCGCTCACAGCCTGGCGGATGGCCTCTCTGTCTGCGTCAGTCATCTCAAGGCTGTCCTTCTGCATCAGTGATACAACCTCGTAGTCCAAATTTAAGCTAAGGCCAGAAAGTACTTCGGTGATATTCGGAGGGCCCACCTCTTAGCTGCTCTTCGCGTCGAAGTAGATCTTATCTATGGTGCCGCCTACCGTAAAAATTCTTATCAAGCTCATCTACCTACTCAACTCTCAGTACTAGTTAATTGAAAGACTAAGCCGTCAACTTTAGCGATCCATGACTTCATACATCCACGTATACCCGCTAGCGACAGAATCGGCACTCGCTGCTTCCCCATCGCCGTACTTGCGACTGAACTCGTTAAGCACTGGTATGACCTCTAGACCGCTCATGATGCGCTGCAGTCTTTGCTCATAGAGCTTGCCGTCAATGCGTAGTACTACAGAATCGTCTGCTTCAAGGTAGTAGGGCCATTGTTTCCAGATAGCTCCGTAATTCGTTGTCATGTATCCACTCACGACGAACAAACGTTGATCAAAGGTCGCGAGCCACACGGTGCGCGACTGTGCCGGCTCCATGGTCTGGAATTCAATTGTGGCGCGGTCTTTGAGAAAGCTCCAATCGTTTGGCGCGTTGCTGAGTGCGCCTGTCTTGAAGGGGCCGCCGCTAAGAATCTCGAGTGGTCCGTCGTGAAAGCGCATGCTACCTAGCAGCACAGCGATACTGATCACCAGCACTGCGATGCTAATACCTATCCATTTCAATATTTTCTTCAATTTGGGCCTCAACGTAGTCTCAGTGTCGTGTGTGGTAAAGGGTATGAAATAAATGTTTCGAATTTAAATTTTTGAAGGGCTGATCTAAATGTAAATTACGGCCGTATCAATAGTCAGCATAAGCGCTTTCCAGAGCTTAAAGGCTCTTAAAGCGCTGTTCTTCATGTTATGCCACGTCGATCTCCCAAAGAGTCGACGTACTTAGGGCTACCGACGGTCAAAATGACTAAGGTGGCCTTTTTTTTGCCTGAGAGCCCGAGTTAGTTGTAGCGGCGCTGATCCAAGTATTCTCGCACTTTTTGCAGCGCTTCGATCTGTAATTCGATATTTTCCTGTGGGCAGTTCTCCGCGAACTCCTGAAATAGTGGGGCGGAGGCGGCAATCGCTTGTTTTCGAGCTTTTTCACCCTTCGACGTAATGGTTATCTTCTTCTTGCGGCCGCTGAGCTCGTCGGGTTCTATTTTTACTAGGCCTTTGGATTCAAGCTTCTTCAGGGTGTTTGTCATGGCGCCGGCGGTAACTTGAAATGCAGTTGCCAGACGACCGGGGCTAGCCTGGGAGTCCACTCGGCTGAACCAATTCAGTACGCTAAACTGTGAATTATTCAGTCCTTCGGGCAGATTCCGTTCAAATAGCACGCTGCTCAATTGCGAGATGATGCTTATCTCATTGAAATAGGCGAAGAGAGTTGCTTCGCTTGCCTTGCTAGATTTCTTCTTAGTCACGTTAATTCCTATTGGTTTAGTCCTGCAATTGTAATTCGAATTCATTGAAAGTCATCAATGTCAAAGGGCGTTGATGTTGTAATGATAAGAAATTGAAGCGGGAGAGATTGAATGAAATACCTACTTTGGGCTATCAGTGTTCCCATCGGCTTAGTGCTAGTATTGTTAGTGGTGCAGACACTTGCAGCGGAGCGAGTTGAAGTGGTTGACCTCTACACTACCGATGATTCGGGTGAGGTGCAGTCAACTAGATTGTGGGTGATGGATGACGAGGGCTTTCAATATTTAAGAGTAGGCGCTGACGGGTCCGCGTGGTTCAGTCGGATCTTACAAAATGGAGCAATGGATGTGGGTCGCAATGGGGTCACCGCAACCTATACCGTGGTTCAGCGTCTCGATAAGTCGGACAGAATCAACGACATGATGCAGGAAAAGTACACCTGGGGAGATACCTTCTTCGCAACACTGCTGGGCAGTCGTGACGGTTCTATTCCACTCGAGTTGCATCGCGTAAATTAGCAACGAGGTACGAAATATTCATAGCCGCAGAGCTAAATACCAATGCGGCTTAGGCTATTCACAAGCTCGCGCACAATCTTCTCGGCCACGGGGTAGTTGGTCGCGAATTGCGCTTCTAGCGAGATCATGTCATCCATAACGGTATTGTCTGCACTATCAACATCAGGGTTCAGGAGGGAATCGATGTCTGACTGCAGCCGCTGTGCAGAGCCTAATAGTTCTTGGTCTGGATTCTCGCCCTGAGCAATTTCTTCCAAGAGCTCCTTAAGGAGCTGCTTTACCTTTTCTTCATTCATATGAGTATCCTTTGCCAATGCTCAAAACCATTCTAGCGTATGTCGAGTGGCCAGTTCTTTGATCTGCAGCAGTTCAACGCGCATCTTCAATTAATTCGTTCTAACTTCCTAGATTTCTCTAAGCCGAGCAAGCCCGATACTTCTCTCACCCGATGACTCTCACTATCGGTCACATACAACAACCCCGCGTGAACGCAAACGCCGTGCGGTCGATTCAGCTTACATTGCCTAGGGTCGCCATTGGGGCCGTCTCCTGGTTCGCCGCTGCCTAACACCGTATCCACGATTCCTGTGTTCAAAGACATGCGCCGGATCACATGATTTTCGGTATCCACTATATAGAGACTATGATCCTGCTCTGAATAGGCGATTCCCTTAGGGCCGTTGAAAGTAGCTTTGATTGCGGTACCTGAATCGCCCGTATATCCGCGAACTCCCGTACCCGCGATTCGCTGCAGGCGATTGCCCTCGATATCTAGTCGAAACACGGCGTTACCTTCGCGCAGAACTAAATACGCATTTCCAGCGGCATCGGTGTCGATAGAACGCGGTCCGAGTAGCGGTGTTCCAGTAATCGGTCCGGAATCGGGGGTGGTAATCCTTTCGCCTGTGCCCGACAGAGTACTAATGATGCCGCTGCTCATATTGATTCGCCGTAGGCGGCTATTGCCAATATCGCAGATGAGTAAGTCCCCGCGTGCATCGAAAGCAATGCTGTGAGGCTGGCGTAATTGCGCTGCATTTGCGGGCCCGCCATCGCCAGAGAACCCTGCCTCGCCTGTTCCCGCCACTGTGCTAACCCTGCCGCTGTTTCTGTCTATGCGCCGGACTGTATGCGAATCCCTGCTGACCATGTAGAGGTTGCCCTCACCATCGAAACGGATCTCATGAGGGGCAGAGAAAGAGGCTTCTAAGGCGAGGCCTCCATCACCGCGATAGGCTTTCTCACCGTTCCCAGCTACGGTGCTTAGTAATCTGGTATTTAAATCCATGCGGCGGACTCGCCCACTGTCTACTTCGCAGAAGTACAGAGCGGAATCGGGCCCGACTACTATGCCGTAGGGGTTGTTAACGCGTGTCGTCTGCGCCAGATTGCCAATCGCTCCCTGCGACTCGAAACCAGCAACACCAGTACCGGCAATGGTTCGAACACTACTGCGCTGGGCATAGCTGAACTTGCGTGCGCTAAGCATGCTGAGGCCCGCGAGGCTCAATTGGAGTAGTTGTCGTCTGCTGAGGCTTGTTTTCATAGGGTTAACCAGGCAGTCAGAGAAATCATAAGAGGGATTGTAGAGAATTGTATTGAGTTTTCTTCCAGTCCCAAATACTCTCATATCATTGATAATAAAATAAAACAATATTGGCTCAAACTTTGAGCGCTAAGGAGAACAAGATGTGTGATTTAGATACCCAGAAAGATGCTGAGGAATTTATTAATAGTGACGGAAAACTCAGTAGACGAAAATTCAATATGCTGACCGCTACAGCGAGCGCGGCGATGTTGCTTCCCCCAGTCGCGAATGCGCAGTCCGTAACAGAGTCAGACGTAAATATCACGACTCCTGATGGCGTGGCCGATTGTTATTTCGTTCATCCCTCTAGCGGCAGTCACGCAGCTGTTATTGTTTGGCCTGATATTCTTGGACTAAGACCTGCCTTTCGCATGATGGGCAAGCGCCTCGCAGAGTCCGGCTATACGGTCTTGGTTGTGAATCCTTTCTATCGTGATGCCATCTCGCCTGTAGTTGGCGAAGGTGCAAGCTTCGGTCAACCTGAAATTCGTGAGATCGTGTTGCCAATGGCGCGCAACCTAAATGCCGAAACTCATTTCACTGACGCTAGGACTATGGTGAGTTGGTTAGATCAACAGTCGGCTACAGATACTAGCCGCCGTATTGGCACAACAGGTTATTGCATGGGAGGGCCAATGGTAATGCGCACAGTTGCAGCAGTGCCTGAACGCCTCGGCGCCGGCGGCACGTTCCATGGCGGCGGCCTAGCCACGGATGCTGACAACAGCCCCCATCTATTAATTCCGCAGACGCAATCGGCGATGTTGCACTGTGTTGCGGCGAACGATGATGAAAGCACTCCCGAGGCTAAAGTCACCTTAGGGGAAGCTTACGCCGCGGCAGACCTATCTGCTGAGATCGAAGTCTATGGGGGCACACTGCATGGCTGGTGCCCACCAGACTCCCAAGTCTATAACGAGGCTCAGGCCGAGCGAGCCTGGAGCCGATTATTGAATCTGTTTGAGAACAATCTGGCCTAGGTACCCTCGGCAAAGAAGTTCGCAACAAAAAAGGCGATGCCGTGCGGCATCGCCTTTTTTAAGGGGCTGAATTTGAGGGCTAGCCGGAGGAGAAAATCTGAAGATCCAGCAGTGATCCGCCCGCTGAGTATCTGTCCCGATTGTTCTTGAATACCTTATTTGGAACTTAAGATCATGGGGATGGAGGGCCTGGCCCTACGTAGGAAGAGTTCAAGTATCTCGATTGGAGCGGGGGAGTAAATGGTAGCCGCAATCAAATATCGACTGTACATTCAATATTGTAGAGCTCGGGAAAGAGTGCAGATTTATTTTTTTTGAAAGATGGATTTTTCCACGAGGAAAATTAGTTCTTCCTCCTTTCTTACATAGATTAATCGAAGCCAATAGAAGGCAGAGCATTGTGTATACATCAGTCAAATTTTGTATGAACCTGAGATGGGTCTTTCAACAGTCTCGTTATGCGCCAGCTATTGTGTTGATGATATGACAATCCAAGATCTCGGATCGATTGGAGAATTTGTCGGGTCGATCGTAATTGCAATAACGCTAATTTATCTCTCTGCGCAAATGCGGGAAACTCGACCACAGATGTAAATAGATGCAAGTGTTTCTGCTAACCAAATGTTTAATGATATCGCGACCGCCGCGATGACTTCTCCAGAACTCGCAAAGATTCGATCCAAAGCAGAGCAAGGTACCGAAAACCTAGAGGCTTGGGAGACCGCCATGCTGGACATGTACTTAGGTTCGTTTCTGAACACTATGGAAGTTGTATATGATCAGGGGAAAATGGGCATGCACAAATAATTTGATGCGGACGTATTCGAGTCTCAGCTTAGGTTTTTTTCGAACATGCCGGGCGCTGATGGATGCTGGGTGCGGTGGCGTCAAGCATATAGCGGTCCGTTCTCGAGGTTAGTCGACGAGAATTTTGAGGGAGACACACAACGGCTAACACGGGGCACCTATAAGTTAATAACTTTGCAGCACAGAATTC
>CAJXQP010000139.1 GCA_913058275.1 uncultured Gammaproteobacteria bacterium
ATCTACACCTCTCTATTCGTCGGCAGCGTCAGATGTGTATAAGAGACAGACTCTACACCGGCCGCAATGGCATGGTGGCTCATGAGTGTATTATCGATCTACGACCACTCAAACTCAGTTCAGGCATCAGTGAGGAAGATGTCGCTAAGCGACTTATGGATTTCGGTTTCCACGCCCCGACTATGTCTTTTCCAGTAGCTGGAACGCTGATGATCGAGCCTACTGAAAGTGAGTCGAAGGCGGAGCTGGATAGATTCATCGACGCGTTGATCCTAATTCGCAAAGAAATCGCAGAAGTTGAATCGGGCAATATCGATGCTGAGAACAATCCATTAAAGAATGCACCACACACACTCGCCGACATGATGGATGAGAGTTGGGATAGGCCTTATAGTAAGATGCAGGCCGCCTATCCTAATCAGCCAGAGGGCGTAGTTCCTTCGAACAAGTACTGGCCGAGTGTAAACCGTATTGATAATGTATATGGAGACAGGAATTTATTCTGTGCCTGCCCAAGCATTGAGAGCTATGAATAACTTCGGCAATGAGATGCTGGAACTCGGTTAGTCCGAGTCCTTTCCATCGATATGCGAATTGCGCATTCTCTTGAGAGCTTCTAATTCATTCTGAATCCGTTCCAATTTATTCCCAAGCTCCTTCTTTTCCGAGATGATTTCTTCATCTTCTTTAGATTCAAACTGCTTATAACTCGAATACAACTTCACCTTTTCCAATTTTAGCTGAACAGATTTATATGACTTGAAGTTAGAAACTCGACGCCTTACAGAAAGACCTGGGATCAACACTAACGATACTGCAAAAATATAAGGTAGAGAAACCCAAAATAGAAAAATGAATTGAACATATTGCTTAGTTGGTGTGGTTGATTGAATCATAACTGCTACCCTCTGTTTTACATCTGTTCCATATTTACGAACACCAAATCGAAAAAGTGAAGAGCTCTGCTAGGTAGGTAGCTCGATTTTCCAAATTCTAGGTTCTAAGCTCTTGGCGGCAAACCGTGAACCAGTGTAATACTCTTCAATGTAGTACCAGCACGGCGGAATTCAGAAAGAGCTTGATAATCATCGTCGCTGTACCACTGCTTAGCTAGCTCCTCTGAGGGAAACTTGAAGATAATGACGCGACCTTCAAGTGGAGATTCCCCTTCGAAATTTTCATGGCTATCGTCGAAGGTAACAAACTCGCCGCCAAATTTTTTCAATATGGGAAAAAATCCCTTCTCGTACTTACGATATTCACTCGTGTCTTTAACTACGAGGTTAGCTATCATATAAACTTCTACATCAGACATATTTTCACCTTACGTATTTTAAAAAATAGTTCGTTCTATTTCCCGCTATATAAAGTCGCACCACGAATACTACCCGGCAGCGTTAACTATACCCAACCACATAATCAAAACAGAAAGGTTACCAATGGCAAATATAACGAGCCTGTGCAGCACATTGTTATAACTAAGATGAATTATACTGTGCAGTACTCGCGCAGCGACGAATATCCACGCGCTGATTACGGGTAGTTGCCCTGTCTGATCCAGCGCCAAATACACAGCACCACCGGCATAGAACAGTGTCGGAACTTCGAAAAGATTATTGAGATTACGTGTCGTCTTGGCGACGAAATCTGGAATATCGTGCCCCTGCATTAAGCTGTAGTAGTTCTGCGACACCTCTCCGCTCTTTACGGACCCAATTCTCACGCGAGCCGTAAGCACCATAATTACCGTAGTTAGAATGACCAGCATAAACATTGCGTGTAACATCTTATTCCCCTTTTTTGCCGCGACAGCGGCCTCTGTCTGTTCACAGTCAATCCGCAGTATAATTCCAACTCATTCCATTAAACAGCACTCAGGGGCACAGACTTGACCGCAAACAATTATGCTAACCATATAGCTACACTTACCCGCACGT
Source organism: uncultured Gammaproteobacteria bacterium (assembly GCA_913058275.1). Taxonomy (GTDB): domain Bacteria; phylum Pseudomonadota; class Gammaproteobacteria; order Pseudomonadales; family Pseudohongiellaceae; genus UBA9145. Next base: position 1,938 of record CAJXQP010000139.1, read on the forward strand.
ATAGCGATGCCCTGCAATATGTCAGCAATCAGGACACGCAGCCAGCATCGGTACTAGTCCATAGCGGCGCGCAAGAGCACTACTATGGGGATGATCGAGGCGTGGCATTTCAGGCTTACGGCCACCTGCTGCACTGGATACCAGTCAATCGCCCCAATCAATTCGTCTATTTTCGTCCCGATGCGAAGCCCGTCTATTTCCAGATCGTGCCCTGCGATTTCTGGCACGAACAGGATATAGGCATTGAACCAGAGTGGGAGGAAACGCTCGCTATCGTTAGATTGAGCAACTTAGATGAGCTCTGTGCCCAGCTAAAACAGTATCGTGTAGCGGATATTGCCTACATCGGTGGACATGCCGACATCGCCGCCTCTCTTGGCATCGATAAGTCCTTGATTAACCCAAAAAGACTACTAGCCTATCTAGATTTCTCGCGAGCCGTGAAAACAGGCTATGAGCTCGAGCAGTTGCGTGAAGCTAACTGCATAGCTCTCCTCGGCCATGCCGCTGCGAAGGCCCGTTTTTTAGAGGGAAGAAGTGAATATGAGATTCACATGGCCTTTCTGCAAGCCACACAGAGTCTGGAAGACGAGTGCCCTTATACCAATATCGTAGCGCTCAATGAGAAAGCTGCGATATTGCACTATCAGTTCAAGCGCAAAACAATCAAGGGTCAAGGTCGGGTCTTGTTGATAGATGCAGGCTGTTGTGTAAAGGGCTATGGTTCAGACATTACACGAACTTCTGTAAGCGAAGATGTTCACCCCAAATTTCAATCACTCGTTATTGCTATGGAAGCATTGGAACTTGCATTGGTCGACGAGGTAAAACCTGGAAAAACTTACCAATCATTACATGAATCAACTCTCTCTAGGATCGCTCACATTCTTGTTGATCACAATATTTGCAAAGGCGAAGTGGCAGACCTGATTGAACTCAATGTCCCGCAACTATTTATGCCTCATGGCGTGGGACATCTATTAGGAATTCAGGTACACGATGTGGGCGGGCACCAGTCTGATATTGATGGAACCATATTGCCCCCGCCTGAAAATTCTCCAGCCCTGAGAAACACGCGCGTGATGGAAGCCGATATGGTTTTTACAGTAGAGCCTGGCCTGTACTTCATTCCTCTAATTCTTGAAGCAGAGCGACGTTCAGACCGCAGTAAATTGATAAATTGGAATGCTGTCGATGAGCTGTATCCCTGCGGAGGAATTCGCATCGAAGATAATATTCGTGTTACATCCGATGGCGCTGAAAACCTGACACGCCAATTCGAATAGAGGAGACATTAGGGTATTTATATAAGAGGCTCTACTAACTTCATCAGAGCAGGCAGGGCATTCTGATTTTCTCTTACTAGTTGTTTGCCTCGTTCGCCCATTTCCTGCAACGCCTGTTTATCTAGGATCAACGCAGAAAGACTCTTGGCTAGCTCTACCTCGTTATTTACAGTCTTTAGTCCACCCGCGTGTTCCAATTGTTTGCATATCGTCGCGAAGTTGTACTGTGAGGGCCCTACTATAATTGGGATACCTAATGCCGCCGGCTCGAGAACATTCTGACAACCGGTATCGACGAGACTTCCGCCAACGAATGCAATCGTCGCAACATTGTAGTAGTCCAACATTTCACCCATGCTATCGCCTATCACTACTTGAATATTAGGCCCCACTGCTGCATCGTCACTGCGCTTCACTGTAGTGAAGCCTTCATTCTCACTTAATTTACCCGCTCTAGCGAATCGCTCAGGATGGCGCGGAATCAATATCAGAAGTAGAGAAGGAATTTCGGCAAGGCATTTTTTGAAAGCAACTAACACTTTCTCCTCCTCGCCCTCGCGTGTGCTTGCCGCAATCATCACAGGTCGCGCAGAATTTTTAATTGCAGTGAAGTATGCTTGTTTCTCTTTCTCATTTACTTCAACTAAGAATTTCAAACTTCCTGTAACTACTACCTGTTCTGACTTGGCTCCGAGCTCAATGAAGCGCTGTGCATCTGGCGCGGCCTGAGCAGCTATCCTATCTATCTTCTCCAAGAGGCTGCCCGTGAATGTTACAAAGCGACCATAGCCTGCGGCTGATCTTTCCGATAACCGACCATTAGCTACCAATACTTTGACACCTCGGTTATGACAGGAATGTACTAAATTTGGCCATAGCTCCGTCTCCATTAGGATCAAAAGACTAGGATGGTATTTATCAAGGAAGCGATTACAAGAACCTGGCAGGTCGTATGGAACATAGGCGTGAAAAACTGACTCGCTGAAAAGCAATTGAGCTCGGTCCGAGCCGGTAGGAGTCATAGTAGTCATGACTATCTGGGCATCTGGATAGCGACGCTTCAGTTCCGCCACCAATGGCGCGGATGCGGCTGTCTCTCCTACTGAAACCGCATGGATCCAAATTGTAAGTTTATTCTTATCCAACCCTTGGGGAATCGACTGTAGAGCAAAGCGTTCACCGATGCGTTTTCGATAGGCCGCTACCTTAACAGATCGAATCAGTAGACGGACCAGAATTGCAGGCAGCGCGAGATAGAAAATGACACTGTAGATAATTCGTTGCATGAAGGCTCAGCCTGGTAATGTAGTTTGCCGCTTGAATAGGGAAGTGTGGGAAATAGTCCCTTATGCCGATATAATTTGGGTCTTGCAGACTATCCGCATATAGACTAGGCACTCACGTCCCGTGCATCAATTACAGCACCGAGATAAGGTAACGAATGACATCAAGCTATTCAACCGACATCGTCATATTTGGCGGTGGAATTGCGGGCCTCTGGTTACTGAACCGACTACGTAATCAGGGCTATCAAGCCATATTGTTAGAAACGGACAAGCTCGGCTCTGGCCAGACCCTCGCTTCACAGGGCATTATCCATGGCGGCCTCAAATATGCATTGAATGGAGCCCTCAGCAGCGGCGCAAATATCATATCCGATATGCCTGCACTGTGGCGCAGCGCCCTAGCAGGCAAGGCAGATATCGATCTAAGAGAGTGCCGTGTACTCAGTGAGCATTACTACATGTGGTCCGACGCTGGAATTCGCTCAAAGCTTAAGACCTTCCTTGGCAGCAAAAGCTTAAGCGGTAGAGTTTCTGCGGTAGAGAAGCAAGACTATCCAGACTTCTTCAGGGCAGCGACCGTCGAAGGAACCCTCTATAAACTCCCGGACTTTGTAGTAGATACAAACTCCCTACTAGAAGTGTTAGCGCGGAAGCAGCGTGACAGAATATTCAAAGTCAATCCTCGGAGCTACAAATTCGAGCGCAATGAATCAGGGTTGGTCAACGCCATCTCATTTAGTGGTGAGGAAGAACCATTTTCTATTGAGGCACAGAAATTTATTTTCAGTGCTGGCAAAGGCAATCAGCAACTCATTGATGATGCGGGCTTAGTGGAGCCTAAGTGCCAACTGAGACCGTTAAACATGGTCTATGTGAAAGGAAAGAATCTTCCTTCTGTTTTCGTGCACTGCATAGGTGATAGCTTTAGCCTAACACCGAAACTGACTATTACCTCCCATAGCGATGCGCAGGGAGAGACGGTTTGGTATCTTGGTGGCGAGATCGCTGAGTCCGGCGTAGACAAAGACAAAGATGCTCAGACTCACTCTGCTAGAATGCTTCTAACAACTCTATTCCCGTGGATAAATTTCGAAGCAACTCAATTTCATTGCTTTACCATCGATAGGGCGGAAGCCAACGTAAACAACAATTATCGTCCAGAGGATGCCCACTTTATTGAAGAGAGTAATGTGTTGGTTGCATGGCCCACGAAGCTAACTCTTACACCGAATCTGGCCGATAACATTAGTGAACATTTCGCCGCAAGCGGCGTTGTTCCTTCAACCGCTGCGTCAGAGCAGAACTTGGGCGATGTACTAGAAGCCGCAGAGTTCGCTACTTCACGCTGGGATTAGATACGCATGAGTTTGGCTAAAAGAAAACTGGGAAAGACTGGCCTCGAAGTTTCCTGCTTAGGCTTGGGTACGGTAAAAATAGGCCGCAATCAAGATGTTAAATACCCGATTGGTTTCTCGCTTCCTTCCGATGAAGAAGTATCTACATTGATTGGTCGAGCCAAAGAGCTCGGCGTTAATTTCATCGATACAGCACCGGCCTACGGTAGTAGCGAACAACGCTTGGGCCGCTTATTAAAAGAACGACAGGATTGGGTTATTTGCAGCAAGGTCGGTGAAGAGTTTACGGCAGGAAAATCTCACTTCGATTTTTCAGAAGAACATACGCAGCGCAGTATAGAACGAAGCCTACGAAACATAGGCACTGACTATCTTGATATCGTCTTGATTCATTCCGATGGAGGTGACCTCAAGATTCTCGAATCCAGCGATTGCCCCGAAACCCTACTACGACTAAAAGAAAAAGGCCTCATCAAGGCCGTTGGCATGTCTACCAAGACTGTGGAAGGTGGCCTGAAGGCCGCTGAAATGCTGGATTTGGTGATGGTGACCTACAATCCTTCGATGCAGGGCGACGCGATTGTGATCGATCACGCGTTCGCGCTCGATAAAGGAATTCTTGTAAAGAAAGCATTAAATAGTGGCCACGATTGCATCGTTGGTGATGCAAAAGAAAGTCCTGTTGGCACTAGCTTCACTGAAAGGAATCTACGCTTCGCTCTCAATAAAGAAGGTGTCACGAGTGTGATTATGGGAACTATAAATCCACAGCACTTACAGGAAAATATAGAAGCCGTTCAGTAATGAAGTTTTATTTTTTACGGCTAACTCAAAATCTTCTAGCTCGAGTCCTTCATTTTTTCTACTATAGCTGAGGTTGAGCAGTCGTCTAGAAATTCCAATGCTTTGACTTCGCCTCCATAAGAAAGAACATATTCACCGCCGACAACCTGCTCCAGTGAGTAGTCCCCTCCCTTAACAAGTATATCTGGCTGTAGAGATTTTAGTAGCGCCTCTGGCGTGTCCTCTTCAAAATTCACAACCCAGTCTACCGCCTCTAAACCATCGAGCACGGCCATTCTCCGCTCAACCGGATTAATTGGCCGACCAGGCCCCTTCAAACGCGCAACTGAATCGTCTGCATTGATCGCTACGACAAGTCTGTCACCGAGCTTTTTCGCTTCACTTAGATAACCGACGTGTCCGGCATGAATGATATCGAAACAACCATTAGTGAATACGATCTTCTCTCCGTGAGCCTTGGCATCTTGCACGGCGATGCTAAGTTGCTCCGCCGTCATAACACCCATACCGGAATTCTGTTCAGTCAGTATTGCTCTACGAAGCTCAGGGCCGCTTATTGCAGCTGTACCCAATTTACCAACGACTAACCCCGCGGCGAGATTCGCAATAGCTGTCGCTTCGGCGAGACCATCGCCTGCCGCCAATGCCGACGCGAGAACAGAAATAACCGTATCACCTGCGCCAGTTACATCGAATACTTCGCGGGCGCGTGCAGGTAAATGTAACTCTTCTGAGTCCGGGCGCAGCAGGGTCATGCCATGCTCACCACGAGTGATAAGCATTGCCTGCAACTCTAGGTCGCTCATTAACTTGAGACCCTTTTTTACGAGTTCCTCTTCGTTCACGCAAGTTCCGACAACAGCTTCAAATTCGCTAAAGTTTGGAGTGATCAGGGTCGAGCCGCGATACTTTTCGAAGTCTGTCCCTTTCGGGTCGACGATGATTGGAATATTTTGTTTTCTAGCGAGTTCGATCAGAGCCGCAACATCTTGCAATGCACCCTTCGCATAGTCTGAGAGCT
>CAJXQP010000140.1 GCA_913058275.1 uncultured Gammaproteobacteria bacterium
ACGAGATCAGCCTCGGTCTCGTGGGCTCGGAGATGTGTATAAGAGACAGCTAATGGAGTGAGCAATACTAATGTAAAAGGCTGGCAGAGCCCAAATAATCTCCAGGATCTGGCTGAATTCGAAGACATAAACCTCCGTATTTTGCAGGTATGTCAGCGTATCGCTGAGTCTCAGCACTTCCATCCAAACGTGATCTTAGATCATCAGGCATGGGTGAATATCAGCCCGCCAGGCGCTTCCAATAAGCTCCATTACCACGCGAATTGTCATTTCAGTGGTGTTTACTACGTGAGTCTTAAGGCGCCGGGGTGTGGCAGCATTTTCTTTCGCGACCCGCGGGTTGCATCTAGAATGTTCCCCCCTCCTATTACACAGCAAACGGATTTTACGGCTGAAGAGGTGCGTCTGCGTCCAGAAGAAGGCAGGATGTACATATTTCCAGGTTGGTTAGAGCACGGTGTTGAACCCAACCAGAGCACAGAAGATCGCGTAAGCATCAGCTTTAATGTGCGGGCTATTCAACAAGCCCCCCTCGGCAGATCTTGATTTTGACTATCGGTTGAGGCCAGCTAGAACGGACTCATATTCCGTTTGTCCGGGTTCGAGTCCCGTGGGCCCGCCATTTTTCCTTCCATTTCTTACACCTAGCATTTAGCATAACAGGCTATAGAATCTATCAGTGAGTTGACCATAGGTGCGTGGCGACTTTCGCCCAACCTGGAAACGGGAATGGCGTCGAGAAACGACTAACTTGACAGCTTGCTCCTATCAAACCGGGCGAGGCTTATACCAGAGCATGTAACAAAATCAGCTAGAAGAAGTGAACTATGCATAGAACTACAGAATTACTCGCCGCTGTGTTGGTGATATTTTCGGCCCCCTCTGTCTTCGCCCAATCCGATATCTGGGATGGCTTAGCGCGAACAACTTTCGACATTGCGGCGTCCACGCTACGTATCCCTTGCGCTGTTCTGGAAGATGGAACTGGCATGGCCATTCCTGGCTTTGCGCCTGCATTCGCATTGAATTTAGAGCTGGTAGGTGATGCATTACGTTTGGTTGAGCCCATACAAACATTCGAAGAGATTCCTGAGAGCTGCCTCGATACCTTAGTGGTCGATGGCAACATCGCCATCTATTTAACCGAATCTGCAGAGTCGGATAGCAATGCAGCTCAGAACACAAATCGTTTTTATACCATTAAGCTGCAAGCCACTATTCCACCCGACGGACCCATCGATTTTGCAGTATTAACAGCTGAAGATCGTCTCTATATACGGCCCACCTTTGAAGGCAGCAATTTTGAATTAGACGCTGGTATTGGGTCCTATCCGAGAGAATTCGTTTACGATGACGCCTTGCTTGATGAAGCCCTGCGCTTGATGCTGTTGGGAATCACAGTGTTTGAACCCGGGAATTTAGAAATCCAATGTGATTTCGATGACCCGCTGGCGTTGCTCGAAGTTGTTGGCAGCGTGGGTGATAATACCCAATTTCGAATCAAGCTATCATTGACTGCCGCTGACAATGGTAAAAAATTCGCTATCAAATGCACGGCTTTCAATCGAGATATTAACCGGCTCGAACTAAATATTCCTTCTGTCGAATGGACGACAACTCTTCCTTAGAAAGTTAAAGTAGCGGGCTCATAATCCGTTTGTCCGGGATTCGAGCTTATGCGGGAAACCATTTTATTTTTTATATATTAGTATGTTAAGTCAATTTCTGGCGTGATTTAACTGCTGATATTTGCTTGCATACTTCTTAGCAACTTAGATTGCAGTCTGGGCTTATGAGATAACCCCCGAAAGTATTAGGCCTGATCCAGCAACCGAGTCACAAGTGCCAGCCCTATGCTACCTTCTTGTTGGTATTGATGGTGGTGGGGCTTCGCTTTATCTATTACCGTCACACAATTCCGACTGCAGAAGAAGTAGCTAGCGAAAAGCTGCTAATCCTGACTCAGGTGATAAGGTGTTTTAACAGCAAGGGTTGTCTGCAATTGCTGGGAGATATCACCGGAGATTACAGCGTGCGGGAGGTAAATTCTTAGACTTCTCGCTATGACGCAAACCATCATCTCTCAATTGATATGGACGAGAATCCAACACAGGGAGGAATCGCTGCCCAGCGGCCGCAAACCTTATCTATTTGGGTCAAATTGATGCAGCCATTGAGCCGTCTATTCTTAGTATTCAGGGATTTAAGAAAAGCGAAAGTTGGTTCGAAGCAGCTGCCACCTCAGTCCCACTTATCTCCATGTTGATTTCAGCAGGTAGGTTGCGGAATGCTCGACAAGAATGGAATAGCGGCCAGAAAAGTGTAGAGGCTGCTGATAACGAAGTACTGCAAGCGGTTTCAATTGGCATCGGAGCATATCTTAGTTTTCTCGAAGGAGACTTGCCAGAAGCAGTGAAACTCTTCGATGACGCCGAACTAATTCTAAACAAAGAAGAGCCGGTTTGTGAATGCAAGTCCCCAACAATTAGTGCCTACTATTGTAAGTTCCTATTGGACACTGGGGAAACAGAAAGGGCTCTGGAGCGCGCACTACTCACTTTGGAGTGGAGGAGGACTAAGTCTTGGCAAGTGGGAGTGGATACAACATCTTTGTATGCAACCGACCTACTTGTACTCGGATTAATATATCTCGAGCTCGATGACACTAATAATGCATCGTATTATCTGAATAAGTCGGTAGAGCTTTTTAAAGCGAGCAATGAATGGCTGTATCTACCAAGTGGATTGATAGGTCGTGCGAAATTATTCAATGTAGAAGGAAATCATGTTGCGGCGCAGCGAGATTTAGAAGAAGCCTTGGCAATAGCTAAGAATACCGGAGCGCTATTGAGTACATGGGAGGCGAATATTGCTCTAGCTGAATTGGCGGTTAATTCTGAAGACTTACACGCGGGACAATTATATTTTGAAAGGGCAATTCAGTTAAAGGGCATGGGGTCATATAGGCACTACTCTGAAAAACTGAAAAGTTTAAAGGTCCAGCTCTATTCAGGACGAGGTAATGGACATACTCCGGCCTGAATACCATTAGTTCATATCGTGGTAACGTTGCAAGTGTGTAGTAATAATTCTAATGTCCTATAACTAATTAGGATTGGAGATCGACATCGTGACTAAGAAAATTTATCTGGCCCTCGCCTTGAGCTCTGGGCTCATCGCAAACTCCCTACTTCAAGCAGAAGAATCCCCTGCTAGCGAATACGACCCGGTAGCGACCCTGCTCGCGGATATTCAGTGGGGCCCACCCGGCGGCGGCAATGGTGCTCCCGTGGGTGTTCAAACCGCGCGGCAGGGAATCGACTCGGCCTCGGGAGGATTAACCTACTACGCGAAGTTTCCAGCTGGCTCGCATTTCGATACGCATTGGCACACTCATGACGAATTCGTGGTGGTGGTGCATGGCACTGTGACGATCGTTCTAGGTGATCAGAGCCACTCGGTGAGTACTGGCAGTTACATCGTCATACCTGGCAAGCTAAATCACTCCTGGGACGTGCCTGAAGGCACAGAGGATGCAGTGATTGTAGTGCGGCGCGGTGGTCCTGCGGACTTTCACTTCGTAGATCGATAGAAAGATAGGTGTGTAGTAAATTTATAGGTGTGTAGTAGATAGATAAGCGTAGCGATAACATAAATTGCGAGCAATAAAAAAGGCCTAGGGTGTAACCCCTCGGCCTTTTTGTTTTACGCTTTCTTAACTACAGCTTTGTCACTAGTCGTTACCGGCTAGTGAACGCTCTTCTTTATCTTTGCGTTCGGCAACCATCTGCTCGAAGCCTTCATCGTCTAGATGAGTGATAGCTAACCAAGCGTGAGTCATCTCATCGCCAGTACGGCTGCCGCCCATTACCCACATATCCGGATCAGGATTGTTGGGATTGTCAGCTGTGTTGTCGTACCACTGCTTCAATACCAATACCGCACCAGCAGGTATTAAGGGAGCTACGTCTTCGTTGTAGATGTGACTGTGGTGCCAAGTAGCGCTCCACTTTGAGACCTGGCTGACCTGCTCAGTGCGACCAGTCTCCGGATAGAAGATTTCCAGCGAGGCAGCATTCATGCGCAAGTGGCCATGAGGCTGGAAGCTGTCAAGACGAACCGGGTGATCGAACGAGTGAAATCCCTGTGTCATGGAATAACCATTCGGCGGGATAACGATATCTTCCTGCGGGCTGATCTGATAAAGAGCTAGGTCCTGCTTGTACTTAGCTTCTTCCTCGTAACCTACTGGATGTAACCAAAGGCCGATCTCAACCACGTTGTCTTCAATCATAGTGCCTGGAGCTGTTGCGCCAACACCACCTGGGAACATGTGGATGCTCCAGCTAACTATTGCGTCTTTTGGCAGCGTACGACATACACCGTCAGGAACGATCTCGCCCCATTTACCCATGGCATACTCGGTAAGCATGCTCTGACGCTCAAGAGTGCCGTCTGGCTGTTCTATCACTACAGATGAATTCGCATGGTGGACTACCGCCGCGGCATCGCCTCTTGGCTTAACCTGTACCGCCTTGATGCAGCGATCTGCTGTCATACCGCTGGGTACGTAGTGATTGCTCCACAGGTCGTTACCATTGGCAGGGATGTCGATAGAGATAGAAGGAATGACGGTGTCCGGCTGACCGAACTGAGAAGCGAAAGTCCATGCGCTAGGGTCAGCCATCTCAGGCATCGCCACGACAATATCTGCATCGCCCATTGGCGAACCCTGATTTACCCAAGCTACGATAGTATCGATCTCTGCCTGTTCTAAGCGCCAGTCGCCTTCGAGATCCTGAATGCCGATGCCATGGTCATAGGCATAAGGAGGCATTTCACGATTCGCGACTCGCATCTGGATCAGTGGTGCCCAAGGGCGAACCTGATCGTAATTTGTAAGCTGCATGGGACCGATTCCGCCTTCGCGGTGGCAGACTACGCAGTTCTCGTTGAGAATCTTTCCGACTTCACCGTTGTAGGTGACGTCATGATCAGCAGCTGACTGAGCCAGCGCCGAAACTTGAAACCCTGCTGCGGCAAGTGCTGCGAGGCCTAACCAGCCTTTCGAAATACTCATAAATCTCTCCTATTGATTTTGCTCTTGTGGGAAGCCTCGATTGGGGGAAGCGTCGAGTATTCCGGCTTGTTGGATAGAGTCATCCTTCAATTTCGGTCGATCAGTCTGAGCATACCACTTTTTAAGTGGCAGGAAAAAGCAAAAATGGCGCTTAAATTGATTAATTGGGGCAATAAAAAAGGCCGGTTAATCGAGATTAACCGGCCTTTTTGACTTCTTAGAAGAAGTTAACTGAGTACTAGTCGTTACCGGCTAGTGAACGCTCTTCTTTTTCTGTGCGATCTGCAACGATATTTTCATAGCCTTCGTCATCGAGGTGAGTAACCGCGATCCAAGCATGAGACATCTCGTCGCCAGTACGGCTTCCGCCTACAACCCACTGATCAGGATCAGGGTTATTTGGGTTATTAGCTGTGTTGTCGTACCACTGCTTGATGACCATTACCGCACCTGCTGGAAGCAGAGGGGCAACATCTTCTTCGTACAGATGGCTGTGATGCCATGTGGCACTCCAGTTAGAGACCTGGCTAATTTGCTCAGTGCGGCCAGTTTCTGGGTAGAAAATTTCCAGCGAGGCTGCATTCATGCGCAAGTGACCGTGTGGCTGGAAGCTATCGATGCGAACTGGGTGATCGAAAGAGTGAAAACCCTGAGTCATCGTGTAACCGTTAGGAGGCACGATTAACTCGCCGCTCTCATAGCCATCACGTAGTTGATACAGTTTCAGATCCTGCTTGTAAGGAGTCTTTGCTGAAGCTGTCATGTAGTCTTCATCGTGAAACCAAAGGCCGATTTCAACAACGTTGTCTTTGATCATTGTACCTGGAGCAGTTGCGCCAACACCGCCTGGAAACATATGAATGTCCCAAGAAACACGTGAGTTAGCAGGAAGCGTACGACAGACACCCTCAGGTACTAGCTCGCCCCACTTGCCCATAGCGTATTCAGTAAGCTGACCATACTGCTGCCACTCGCCGTTTTCATCTAGCGCGTCAACAGAAGAGTTAGCGTGGTGAACAACTGCAGCTGCATCACCGCGTGGCTTAACCTGCACCGCTTTGATGCAGCGATCCTGAGTCACGCCAGTGTCAACATAGTGCTTGTGCCAAAGGTCGTTTCCGTTTGCAGGAATATCAATGGGCACAGAAGCAATGATTTGATTAGGCTGACCTAAATCAGCAGCAAAATTCCACTCGCTAGGATCTTTAACGTCAGCAACTGGTGCAACGATGTCCGCATCACCCATTGGTGAGCCTTGGTTAACCCAAGCTACGATAGTGTCGATTTCTGCTTGCTCTAAGCGCCAGTCACCTTGAAGGTCCTGGATGCCGATGCCGTGGTCGTATGCATAAGGAGGCATTTCGCGGTTAGCAACACGAAGCTGGATCAAAGGCGCCCAAGGACGGACCTGATCATAGCTAGAGAGTTGCATAGGGCCGATGCCGCCTTCTGTGTGACATACAACGCAATTCTCGTTGATAATCTGAGCAACGTGACTGTTGTAAGTAACTGCGTCGTCCTGTGCACTAGCCTGTAGGCTAAATGCGAGGAATACGCCGCTTACTGTAGCAGTCAGTACGCGTACTGTTTTCATGCTTTTCTCCTCAAAGTGAGAGTTATTGATCTAAAGTAAAGTTTTGAATGAATTCTTATGTTTATACCATCAAAAAATTTTAGTTTGCTAGACCCTAAATGTCCATCGAATACGGCTATTTTCGGAGAATCATTGCAACAAATTGAAACACATTTTGGAGGTTTTTTTCGCTGAATGTTGCGGCTAGCGCCTGCCCCAGCAGGGAATCTCGAAGAAATACCCTTGTGCACTCTCTGGCCGGCCGCGAAGACCGGCCAAAAAGCTAATAATAACAAAAGTTTACGGGCTTACAGTCACCTTTTGGGCAATATTCGTCCAGCAGCACTGGTCGCCGTTTGAGCTATCTGGACCGGCAAAGTTGTCTACCTTAGTGTGGATCATGTACTCACCCGGCTCAGAGAAAGTGGCAATTGTTTTAGCTACACCACTGCCGCCTTCTACTTTAATTTGGCCAGGAGTAATCTCACGAAAGAAACGGAATCTACGGTCACCTTCCTTATACGGGTTCTCAGGGATTGCAGTACTCTCATGATGTGCAAATTCCACCATGCCAGGGCCCTGATACTTGCTGAACGCAACGCCTATTGCAATCGGCTCTAGGAAGCGTGGGTCAGTAGTGTCTCGAACCGAGATATCTTCGACATTGACCGAAAGAATCACTGGCTCACCGACTGTAACAGTGCCCTGATGTTCACCCACTTGTGCGAAAAGACCCGCAGATCTTTGACCGTCTTCACCGAAACCGGCAAGTGGCTGCATGGCGCCTTGCGGACGAGGAAGGATGAAGTCGAGCTCGTATGCGCCAATGCCATATCGGCCAGGGACTTTCAAGGCTGCTTCGCTGCCCGTCTTGATATGCCACCAGATGTCATCGCTGGCTTCAGATTCAGGAACAGTTATCGTGAACATGCCCTGTCTCTTATACACATCTGACGCTGCCGACGAATAG
>CAJXQP010000141.1 GCA_913058275.1 uncultured Gammaproteobacteria bacterium
ACACCTCTCTATTCGTCGGCAGCGTCAGATGTGTATAAGAGACAGTCGTTGCACTAGCCAAGAGAATAGGCGCTCCAGAAGAGATAACGGCGGCTAACACCGCTGCCAACGCAATACCCCCGAGTAGCGGCCCGGTATCCATCGCGAGTTGCGCAATGTTTAGATACCCAGACAATCCGGATTCTGAGCCATAGCTCACCATCGTTAAGATACCGATAAATCCTGCAACCATCGGCATCAATGCGGCGATTACCCCCGCTAGGAAAAAGCCAGGAATCAGATATTCCTGCTTCGCTGCTGAGCTCGCATAGTTCGCATAAATCGATGCAGCTGGCGTGTGAATCGTGGCAGAAATAAAGAGCGCGATAATTGTTGCCCAGCCAATACCGGTAAAGCTCCACCACGACGGAATATCTTTGCCCGCCTCAGTTAGCCTGATTTCCGATTGCGCGACCACTGACTCCCAACCACCTAGATTCTGCATCGCTATATAACCAACCGCAGACAGGCCGAAGATGATGACTGTGCAGTGCACAATATTTGTAATAGCCGTGCCTTTTAGGCCACCGGTGACGGTGAACAACACAATCACTACTGCTCCGATGATAATGCAAAGTCCAAATGGCCATCCCGTCACGCCGCTGACAATGGTCGCTATTACGTAAGGCTCAATAATATTTACAACCAAATACTCGGCCTGCACACACAGACTAGTCAGAGATTGACAACGGCTTGAGCCGAAGCGTCTATCGAATACCTCGCCCACACTGGTAAGTCTCAACTTGCGATAAGGTATAGCGAAGAACAAACCAACCATGAACAGGGCAGCGAAGGAATTGACACCGTACCAGAGATGACCGATGCCCTCTGTAATAACATCGCCCGCGACACCATAGGTACCCGCACCACCAATGCGAGTTCCCGCTATGCCGGCTGCGAGCATGCCTACGCCCAGCGTGCCACCACCAATTGCCCAGTCAGAAGAACTTTTATTGCCACGACTGATATAAATCCCCACCGCGATGAAGAACAGCAAATACCCGAGGATCACATAAGCGGTCAAATCCATGTACAACTCCAACTCTAGTTACTTTGCAACCTGTTGATGACTTAAAAGCTAATCTGATCCAGCCCAGCCTAGTATGTATCAACCTATTTTTCTAATGCTACGCATACTACACGATGGCAATTGTAAGGCAACCGATAGGCAGCAAACTCCTACGGCTATTCCCCTATTCACAGCGTGATGCTAACGTGAGTGCTTGAACTACACACGAGCATCCACAGGAAAAATCATGTCTGATTTAGAACCAGGTTCCGATCCATGGCTGGCTCAAGTAGAGGAAGAAATCCTCGACCCTGACCGAGCAATCATCGACCCCCACCATCACCTCTGGAAGAAACGCTTCAATCGCGACTACCTACTACCAGAACTATGGGGTGACACAGGCTCGGGTCACAATGTTGAGAAGACGGTGTTCATAGAATGCCGAGCATTCTATCGCCGTGAAGGTGAAGAACACTTGAAGAGTGTTGGGGAAACAGAAACTATTGCAGCTTTAGCCTCCGAGAGTCTGGCGAATAATTCAAACAAAGCCTACATCGCCGGCATCGTTGCACACAGCGATCTCACCCTAGCCGGCGAATCACAAGAGAAGTTGCTGGAGGCGCTAGAGCAACATCGCGCTGCGAGTAATGGCCTGTTGCGTGGCATTCGCCACTCTGCCGCGCGAGACAAGCGCCCTGAAGACTTATTTATCGTAGGATCTGCCCCGCCCTACCTACACGGCAATGCATCATTTCGCAAAGGTCTTCGAATCATCGCGGAACAAGGCCTAACTTATGATACTTGGCATTATCATCATCAAAATCTGGACTTTCTAGACCTCGCCCGAGCGGTGCCAGAATGCACAATGGTACTCGATCATTTCGGCACACCACTAGGCGTAGGCATCTATAAGGATTCTAGAGATGACATCTTTGCAGAATGGAAACAAGAGATCTGCGAGATCTCAAAGTGTCCGAATGTCTATGCGAAGCTAGGTGGGCTAGCAATGCCCGACAACGGATTCGACTGGCACTTGCAAAGTAGGCCGCCAAGCTCCGATGAATTCATTAAACAGCAGCAGAAGTACTACATGCATGCCATCGAATGTTTCGGCCCCGAGCGCTGCATGTTCGAGAGTAACTTCCCAGTGGATCGACTATCTATTAACTATCATGTCTTGTTTAATGCCTACAAGAAAATGGTCGCCGATTTTAACGAAGATGAAAAGCACACCATGTTCTATGGCACAGCGGAAAAGGTCTACAGCCTGCAGGATTAGCAATGTCTTACCACAGCTTGATATTCGATTTAGACGGAACCCTAACGGACCCACTTACCGGCATCGTGCGTTGCATGAACTATGCCCTGAGCAGTCATAACCATCAGGTAAAATCTGAGCAGGAGATCAAGCCCTATATCGGACCACCTCTGGAGATGGCTTTGAGTGATCTATCGGGCAGCACTGACGAGGCTCACATCAAAAAATTGATTGCGACCTACCGAGAACGCTACGGGGAATTGGGGTATTCAGAGAATGTCGTCTATGACGGCATCTTTGAGCTACTAGACACCCTACAAGGACAAGGATTTCGAATGGGAGTATGCACCTCCAAGTTCGAAAAATACGCGATCAAGGTACTTGAAGAGTTTAAGCTCGATAAGTACTTTAGTTTTGTGAGTGGCAGCGGCGCATACGGAACAGCCAAGTCAGATCAATTGCGCGATCTATTAGATACTAAAACTGTCCTAGACAGTTCGCTGATGATTGGTGATCGCTACATCGACCTGACGTCTGCGCATAAAGTGGGCCTACGTAGTACCGGTGTTCTTTGGGGTTACGGCAGTAAAGAAGAATTGGCTGCTGAAGAGCCCGCGTTTATAGCCGAGTCCCCCGCAGACTTGAGTGCATCAATCATTAGAAACAGCCAGTAAGGGCTATTTCTTTCTAAGCATTTTAATCACCGCACTGCTGGTTAGCACCACAGTTTCACCAACAAATAGTTGGCAGCGCGAGAACACCATCGATCCACCGCGCCGTGTCAGCTCTCCCCGACCCTCTACCAGATCTCCTTTGAAGGCTGGGGCAATGAATTCACTGTTGCAACTTACCGTAACGACACTTTCAGTTTCTCCCCCATTCGCGCAGATGCAGAGCGTATAATCCGCTAACGCCATCAGCACGCCACCGTGCAACGAATCATGCGCATTGCAGTGGTGCTCCTGCACTCGAAATGCTGTTCGAGTATTCTCTCCATCCATTACAAAGAAGAATGGGCCAATATAGTCTTCAGCTTTATCACCTTCCCAATGACGATAGTTAGAATCGATCTCGTAGTCTTCAGGCTTTATGCTCATTTAATCGTCTCTTCGATCTTCATTCTATTTTTACTAATCATCATCGTCATCAGGCACGGCCAAATCTACGGCAGCCCCAGCAACTTTAAAGGGGACCTTTGCTACTTCGATCGTCGTATCTACCACAGCACCGACTACGGCTCCCACGCAGGAAAATAATAGCAAACACAGAGCTACCAACATGAGTGATCTGAATTTTCTGAATTGAATAGTAAGAAGCTTCATAACCTTAATTGCCAATACCCCACATCTACGAACTCACCAAATTTATATCCAACCTCAGAGAACTAATCTACCTTTGTAAATCCGAGGTTATCGATCAATGCAACACCACTCGCACTGGACAGAGCGATGCTTGCGATTAGACACTGTATCGGCTTCTTGCGTAATTCATCCATAGGATGTTGATACAACTATCTACCGCGCCTATTCCCGATTGACCATTAGCGCTCGCCGGTAAAAGGCTGCACGTCTTCAATTCCCGCTCCGCTCTCAACCAGTGCTGCAAAGTCATCAGCCAGACGCTTGCTCTTCTCGAGAACGGTAGACCAATAGACAACGCGACTGGAATAGTCGAGGGTCTCGAAGTCGGTTCGATCTGGGATCTTGCCATAAGGAAGGTCGGCAACAAATTCTTTAGAAGGAACAACCATCACCACGTTCTCGAAGTTCTTGCGGTCAACCCGGCGCCAGGGAACCCGCTTATCAAACCAACCCGGTATGACAGCTGATGAGAAATGCGGATACAAGACGAGATCGTTGCCTGCGTGAAAAAGAAAGTCGAAATGGTAATCCGTGATGCCGCCATCCCAATACATGCCGCGCTTCGCACTTTGAATATCACGCACTCCATTTAACACGAAGGGAATGGAGCCACTAGCCATCATGGCATCCATTAGATTGTCCTTGCTCATAGCAACGTGAGCAGTAGCCAGGTCGTTGGCATTCCTGAAAGGTGATGCCTGCCCCATGTTGGAAAAGATATTCCGCTCAAAGAAAAGAGAGAGCGTCTTCCTACTGGCGGCATTTAGTAAGGCGCTACTGAGTAGTTGCAACATGCGAAGCGCCTTGACTCTTGACGAGCCAAACCCCCGTGCGCGGTCGGCAATTATATGCGTCCTGAAAATCTCGTTCTCAACGATCTCTTCAACACCATCTGGCCCTAGAGTCGCAGCAAGCATCTCGCGCGCCTGGTTAGTTATCTCATCGGTGGTTGGGTGTTCGGAGTACTGCTCCTCGCTATAGCGTTTCGCGAGACGTTCGATAGCTGCCACGGGGTCGGCGGTAGCAAGACAGCACATTCTCCAGGCGCCTGCGGAGGAACCAAGCGTTATCAACTCCCGCTCTCTATTCGCGAAGAACTCGCCGAAGATATAGCGATCCAGACCAAACAATACAAACCATTTAGGGCCGCCAGAGGCACCTAGCATGACTTTGAACTGATCGGCATTGAGTCCTTCGCTACGAAGGCGCTGCAAAGCGTGGGGGCCGGCAAAAATAGTAAGAGATGACATCAGGCGCTAATGATATAATCGTCTGCTCTCTCAGGCTATAGCCATTATTCGTAGCAATCGAGCGATCCCACTCACCAATCCTTGAAATTGCATCCATGTTCAGCAAACTACTTACCCAGCGCAAAACACTCCTGTACCTGCTGGCGATAGGCAACACGATCGCCTTTGCCACGTGGCAGGTAATGCTTAATAATTTTGCCGTAGAGCATGCCGCCTTTACCGGCGAAGAGATCGGCATCCTTCAAAGTCTCCGCGAAGTACCGGGCTTCCTCGCCTTCACCGCTATCTTGGTGATGATATTCATCAGGCAGCAGACCTTCGCCATACTCGCCTTACTTACTCTCGGCATAGGCACCGCCATTACCGCCTTCTATCCAACGGCCCTATGGCTCTATTTTGCCACGGTTATTATGTCTATAGGTTTTCACTATCTAGAGACCCTGCACAATTCCCTAAGTCTGCAGTGGCTGAGTAAAGACGAAGCACCGAAAGTGCTAGGAAAAATACTGAGCGTCCGCGCACTGTGTAATTTTATGATTCTGGGCACGCTCTACATCTATCTGATGTTCTTCGCAGCAAACTACAACCTCATTTACATGCTCGCTGGATTCACCGCCGCTGCCATCGGCATTTTCTGCTGGCTCGCCATCCCACATTTCGAGGATGGCGTCGCGCAGAAGAAAACACTGTTCCTGCGTAAGAAATATTGGCTGTTCTACCTGCTGACCTTCTTTGCCGGAGCTAGGCGTCAGATATTCGTTGTATTCGCTGGGTTTTTGCTCGTAGAGAAATTCGATTTTCCGATCGAGGACGTAGTGATGCTGACGCTTGTAAACGCCGCACTCACTTTCTATCTAGCGCCCAAGATTGGCCGTTTGATCAGTTATATTGGCGAGAGGCGCGCACTCACGCTTGAATACATCGGACTAATAGTCGTCTTCGTCAGCTACGCCTTCGTAGACACCATCGAATTCGCAATCGCTCTTTATCTACTTGACCATATGTTCTTTGCGATGGCGATAGCCATCAAGACCTATTTTCAGAAGATCGCCGACCCAGCAGATATCGCCGCAACGTCCAGCATCAGCTTTACCATCAATCACATAGCGGCAGTCGTACTACCGGCACTGCTGGGCCTTGTATGGATGATTAATCACAGCGCCGTATTCCTGATAGGTGCAGCGATTGCCTGCGCCTCCTTAGTCTTGTCGCAGCTCATACCAGACCATCCGCGGCCCGACGCAGAGACTCGTTTAATCAGCACACCTCTCGCCTGAGCTAATATTTGCCTTCCTTAACGTTAAATAACGTTACTTCACTTATTCTGCGTGATTATTTGCCGTATCTTTCGATTCCAAACTAGCAATCTGCTTATGCATTAGGGCGTAACCGCCCTAGGAAATGAGCAAGTAGAAGGAAACGAGAGAGCCGTGACAAGACGTATTAAATTCTCCACCATCACTACCGCCATTGCCTGCTGCCTAGGCAGTCAACTGGCGCATTCACAAGATACCGAGCAGGTCGAGGAGATCGTCGTGTGGGGACGCTCTCTGCAACTACTAGGCAACTCCAATTCTGCATCACAGGGGGTTGTCGGCTATAGCGACTTCTCGACTCGGCCTCTGTCACGGGTCGCGGAGCTGGTCGAGGTTGTGCCCGGCATGATCGCCACTCAACACAGCGGCCCGGGCAAGGCGAATCAATATTTCCTTCGCGGCATCAATCTCGACCATGGCTCCGACTTCTCTACCTACTTCGATGGCATGCCGGTTAACTTTCGAACCCACGCCCACGCCCAAGGCTACATGGACCTGAATTTCATCATTCCAGAGATCATCGAGAGAGTGGATTTCCAGAAGGGCCCCTACTTTGCGGACACCGGAGACTTCTCGTTAGCGGGCTCCAACTCGATGAAGACCTACGACACTCTAGATAAGAACTTCACGGAGATTACCTTCGGCTCCGAAGATGAAATTCGCTTGGTGACAGCAAATTCCTTTCAGCTAGAGAACGGCAGCGTGCTCGCCGCCTTTGAGCATCATCGTTCTGACGGCCATTTCGACTTGGATCAAGATGTACGTAAATACAACGGCCTGCTCAAATACACAGGAACAATTGCTGACATACCTAGCCGCATCACCTTCTCGGCCTATGACTCGCAGTGGATATCAACGAATCAAGTGCCACAACGCGCTGTAGACAGCGGCCTAATCTCACGCTTTGGGTTCATTGACCCCGATCTAGGCGGCGAGTCACACAGATACTCTCTAACCGGCAATTTCGAGATCAATGACTGGGATCTCAATCTGTATGCAAGTTCCTACTACATGAGCCTGATTAACAATCCGACTTATTTTCTTAACAATCCAGCAGAAGGAGACGAGTTTGAGCAGGAAGACGAACGACGCCTCTTCGGTGGCTCACTACGCAAAGTAAGCGAGTCGGAGACATTCGGTCTGCCTGCCAAGCAGACTGTCGGCATCGACATTCGCTATGATGATGTGAACGAGCTAAACCTGTTCAATACGATAAGCAGACGGCGCGTTAGCAGCATTCGGGAAGATGAGGCTGAGGAATTCAGTGCCGGGCTGTTCGCCGAATCGCAGATCTCGCTGACCGACAAACTGCGCGCCACGCTGGGCTTGCGTGTAGATTTCTATAACTTCGAGGTCGACGCACTGCGCGAGGGCAACTCT
>CAJXQP010000142.1 GCA_913058275.1 uncultured Gammaproteobacteria bacterium
GAACTGGATTCCGACAACGATTCACAAGTACATATTATGGCGAACACCTATAACAACGCAGGCGAGGCCGACAATGCCATCGCCGTCTATCAAAAGGCAATTGAAGTCATGCCTGGCAATGCCTTCTTCGACCGAAGCCTTGGGCGAATTCTGGAACAGGAGAATCGTATCGAGGACGCACTTCAGGCCTACGAATCTGCCGCCGCTAAGAATCCTGATTCGAGTTTCTATTATGACCTTGTGGAATCAACGCGTAATCGCTTGTAGCGATTTCAGCTATGAGCGAGCCTTTTACTCCAAAGCCGCGACTAGTTCATCTCGCTCCTGCTCTGGCAGATTTGCTAGGCGACTAACTTCTGCATAGAAAGCGGAAAAATCCTGATTCGATTGTTCAAAAACTGCCACGAAGAATGGCAGTAAATCGTTGTAGGACGCGACCGTTGAAAGCTGCGCGTTGTTTAACGATCGCGAGAACCAGCCATCGTACCCCTCATAACCTTGCCACTGCTGCTTCAACGTCGCATATTCTTCGCGCAGCATCTGCTGTAGTTCCAGTTTCTGGCTGCGCATCGAAGACGCATTGAGGTCAAGTTGATAAAGCGATTCAAATCGATCTCTATAGTCGGTAACCAAGTCAACAAACTGCTGCTGTCGATCATAGTCTAGCAAGGCCGCAGCGATGTTAGAGTCCTTATTACTCTTAGCAAGCCAGCGCCGGACGCCCTCCCTTTCTACCGCCGTGGCGAAGCTCTCATTAAAGGTGGTATCGCCAGGTAAATAAACGAGTTGGTGAGCGAGCTCATGAAATATTAAGCCGGCGAGCTGATAGTCGGCACGATTCAGCACCGTGCTAAGTAGCGAGTCTTCAAACCAGCCTAGCGTTGAATACGCGTCGACCCCGCCTGTATAGACATCGAGCCCATCTTCCTCCAACTTCGCGGCATAGCGCAGGGCAGAGCGCTCTGAGAAGTAGCCACGATAGGCTACGCAGCCCGCTATCGGATAGCACCAATTCACTGGTTCGACGGAAAATTCAGGAGCAGCAAACACATTCCATACCACGTGCTCTCGCTCAATGTCGACATAGCTTGAATAGTTGCCGCCAACAGGCAGGCCCAACTCACTTTCGGCGAACTCGCGAATATCCATGACTCGTGCAAATTTATCTGCCAACTCATCTGACAAGTCTTGCCGCTCTATTAGGCGTTGAATATCTTCACGCCCGAATACGATTGTGAGCTGCCCTCTCGCAGCCTGCGAGTAATAGCCCACCGTCTCACAGGACACCAGCGCGACCGAGAGCAGTAGAAGAAGAGCTGCCTTCGCGCTATTCGATCGAAGAAGTCTGCGAAAATTCAGCATCAGCTATTCTCCCGTAAGCGTGGCGATCAGAGTTCGTGCACTTGCACTGTCCCGATGCTCGCCCAGATAAATCCCCTGCCATGTACCCAGCTTCAAACTACCCTGCGCTATTGGTAGGCTCATTTCACAACCCAGCAGAGCCGACTTGATATGAGCGGGCATGTCGTCAGAGCCCTCATAGGTGTGCTCATAGTAGGGAGCATCTTCCGGCGCGAGCTGATTGAAATGTGATTCCATATCGCGTCGTACCGAGCTGTCGGCATTTTCATTGATGCTCAACGAGGCCGAGGTGTGCTGTAGAAAGAGGTGCAGCAATCCAACATGGATGGTCGAAATCTCAGGAAGAGCCTTTAGTATTTTATCGCTGACCAGATGAAAGCCTCGAGGCTTTGCTTGGAGTTTGACCGACTTCTGTAACCACATATTAGGGAGCCTCTAGCTCAATTTATGACCACTGTGGCTTACAGACCAACAAGTTCGATCTCAAACAAGTTTGCCCAATGTTTGCCGGTTACAAACAAACGTTTCGCGTCGGCGTCCCAGGCGATACCATTAAGCACCGCCTCGGAACTTCCCAATTGAGTCTGCCCGGACAAGCCGGTCAAGTCTACGATGGAATTGACCTCGCCGCTTTCGGGATCGATGCGCAGAATAAAATCTGTCTGCCAAACATTCGCCCAGACCTCGCCGTTAATATATTCCAGCTCATTCAATTGGTTTATGGCATTGCCGTCGAGCTGGACTTCAACCTTGCGCACCGGCGCGAAAGTCTCTGGGTCCATAAATTGTAGATTCGCCGTTCCGTCACTGAGGATGAGATGACTGCCATCGTAGGCGAGTCCCCAACCCTGCGTTGCATTGTAGTGTGATCCCTTCGATTCGAAAGTCGTTTTGTCGTGTACAAAGACGAGATGAGACTGCCAGGTTAACTGGTAAATTTTATCGTCGACTATTTCGATGCCTTCTCCAAAGTAGCGCTGGGACATGCTCTTGTTCATCAGCACTTCGCCATCAGCGAGGTTTATTTTGCTCAAGTTTGACTGGCCGTTCTTGCCAGTGCCCTCGAACAAAAAACCTTCGTGATAGACCAAACCTTGAGTAAAGGAATCAATGTTGTGCGGATAGGTATTCAGGATATTGTAGCCATAGCGAACCACCTGCTCTTGTGCCTGTGACAACGGTGACGCACAGCACGCTAGCAAGAACAGTAATAACCTTGATAGTTTAGAGATGATACTCAAATCTGTTCCCCTGATATCCCATGTTATAGTATAGCCTGGACGCATTAATCACGGCTGAATGATTGGAGCACTACATGTCGAACGACTGCCTGTTTTGCAAAATTATCGCAGGGGAAATACCCTCAAACAAGGTTTATTCCGACGATGACGTGTATGCCTTTCACGATATTAATCCTGCTGCACCTACCCATATCCTTGTTATCCCCAAGAAACATCTGACCTACGTGAGTTCGGCAGATGACGCAGATGAGGCGCTGCTGGGTAAATTGCTATTGAAAGCCAATCAGATCGCCGCAGACCTAGGCTTAAGTAAAGATGGATTTCGCTACGTGATTAATACTGGCCGCGATGGAGGACAGACTGTCTTCCACCTACATCTGCACATTCTCGGTGGTCGCGCGCTTGGCTGGCCTCCAGGCTAGTACTGATAAGTATAGCATCAGAAAATAAAGTACCAAAAAGCTTAACTACGCAGCCGCTGCAGCTGCGATTGCTGTGCATCGAACACGCCCTTCTCAGTAATGATTTTTGTGACCAAGCGCGCGGGCGTTACATCGAATCCAAAGTTACTCGCCGCTACACCTTCAGGGCAGAGTCTAATCTTGCTTAATAGCCCATTCGCATCGATGCCGCTGAGGTGACTAACTTCTTGCGCATCGCGCTCTTCTATTGGAATCTCTTTGATGCCGTCCGTCAGCGTAAAATCAATGCTCGACACCGGCAGAGCAACGAAGAATGGCACGTCATTATCGAATGCGGCCAACGCCTTCAGATAGGTACCAATCTTATTGCAGACGTCACCGGTAATTGTGGTTCTATCACTACCCACGACACAGCAATCTACTAAGCCCTGCTGCATGAGATGGCCGCCAGCATTGTCTACGATCAGAGTATGCGCTATCCCTTGCTGACCAAGCTCCCAACAAGTAAGCGACGCTCCCTGATTGCGCGGTCGAGTCTCATCTACCCAAACATGAATTGGCACTCCCTCCTCGGCAGCCTTGTAGATAACAGAAAGCGCAGTTCCCCAATCAACGGCCGCTAAGGCGCCTGCGTTGCAGTGAGTTAGGACATTTAAAGGCTTACTCTGATCAGGTTTAGCATCCCATATCTCTTGCAGTAGCTTCGCACCCTGCACACCAATGTCGGCGCAGATTACACTGTCCTCCGCCTCCATCGCCTGGGCTTGGCGCAAAGCAACTTCGACTCGCTTATCGACTAAGGTATTGCGCAGTGCTGCATTCATTCTATCGAGAGCCCACTGCAGGTTTACGGCGGTAGGCCGCGTGGCGGCTAATCTATCCACCGCGACCGCTAGCTGATTAGGATCTTCAAGAAGTGCGAGATACACGCCATAGACGGCAGTCACTCCGATCAGAGGCGCGCCTCGAACCTGCATAGCTTCGATTGCGTGGCAGGCATCGGCCAGGGTATTGAGTGTAACGATCTCGAAACGATGAGGCAGGCGAGTCTGATCAATGATGTTGACGCTATTATCAGATTCATCGAACCAGATGCTTTGGAAATGCTGGCCATTCACGTTCAAAGTCGACTTGCCTCGCAGTGAAAATAGATTGTGGTGAGAGTAAAAAGTGCTGGCATTAGATAACGCGCTCGTTGCCACCATCGATTGGTAGCTGCGCACCAGTAGTCTTGGCCAGTGCGTCTCCTGCAAATATTGCGACAGCCTTAGCCACATCGATCGAGGAAATTTCGGTCTGCAGTACATTCGACGTCTTATACTCTTCGACCGTGAGTCCGTAGTTCTCCGCGCGACTAGCCAACACTTCGTCAGTCCATATCGCCGTATCATACACGGCATTCGGGTGCAGCACGTTGACGCGTATGCCTGCCCCGCCCAATTCGAGTGCTGCAATGCGCGCCATTTGCGTAAGACCAGCTTTCGCGACTGAATAAGCGGCAGCGCCCGGCCCTGGCGCAGGTACATTCTTAGATGCAACGATAATCACCGCCGGATCGATACCATTTCTTAGGAAAGGCACAGCACAGCGCAACAGCTTCATGTGCGAGCCCAGATTCAAGCGCTGTGATGATTCCCAATTTTCGTCGTCCATGTCTTCTAGCAATTGACTGGCGGGGAAACTACCCGCATTGCTAACCACGATATCAATGCCGCCGAATTCGACGACCATCTGCTGTAACGCGGAATCGATAGAGGTAGAATCGGTGACATCGCAGTGAACTGGCAACACGCACCCGCTTTCAAATTGATCAGCGAACCCTTTCGCTATATCGAGCGCCAACACTACCGCACCCTTGTCTACGAATTCTTGTACACAGGCTCTTCCTATACCCGATGCGGCGCCGCTCACTACCACCACCTTGCCTTCAAACTCCGGCGCCTTGCTCGAGGATTTCAGCTTCGCCTGTTCCAGTTCCCAGTATTCAACATCGAATAAATCCTGACTTGGCAATGCCTGCCAGCCTCCTAGCCGCTGCGCTTGCTGAATCGATTTGACCGTGTGCTGCGAGATATCCTGCACAATTTCTAGACGCTTTTGGTTAGGGGCTAGATAGACCATGCCCTTGTCACGCCAAACACCATAGCGTGGCATGCTATCCAGGCATTGATGGGATTCCTCTCTATGCTTTTCGAAAAAGTCACGGTAGTCGGCTTGAAACCGCTGCAGTCCCAGCACCGGATCATCTGTAAAGATGGCTGCGAAGGCCTTCGTGTGTATCGTATGATCGGGCGTCAACGGACCGCGAGTAGCCAATTCATCACAATTCTCAAGACTCGCGAATCCAGCCGCCTGACTTGAAGATTCAAGTCTGAGCAAGACAGGCCTACCCATTACACCTGCCGCCGATCGACGCAGAAGGCTCAGCCGCAGACAATCCTCGGTGTCGGGGGCATAGCTAGCAGCAGCCAATTCAGTAGTACCCATCTTTTCATCCAGGAACTGTTCTGCCTTGCTAACAAGCTCAATCATTGTGTTATAGCTAGCACCTGCATCTTCATCGAAAGTAAATATGCCATGATGCAATAATATTATGCCGCGCAGCGATGACCACTCAACCGAGGCTGTCGCCTGAGCCACCTGCTTAGCCAAGATAAACCCCGGCATTGTATAAGGCAGTATCAATACCTCATCGCCATAAATTTCCTCCAGCATAGCCTCACCATCCGGACTATTGCTTATCGCAACGACGGCATCGGCATGACTGTGATCTACGTATTTGTGAGGAATAAGTGCATGCAAAATAGCTTCGACCGAGGGCGTGGGCGCCGTAGGGTCTAGAAGCGCGAGACGAAGTTGCCGCATCATCTCGCTATCGCTGAGGCTATCGAGCTTGCCCAAGCGCAGGAGATGATCCATCTTCACCCCAGGAAAACCGGCGGCTTCTATCGTACGCAGATCCCATCCTGAGCCTTTTACGAAAAGAACAGGCTCGGTTTCACCAAATACGTTCTGCAGCTCTCCCTTCACGGAAGTATTGCCGCCTCCATGAAGCACGAGGTCGGCGTCTGCGCCCAACAGCTGCGAGGTGTATACACGCAGGCCAAGGTCAATATCTTCACTTGCACTGGCAACTGCTTCGGATTCTATCCAACGGTTTTTCATGATGTAAGGTAACTCGATATAGGTTCAGGGATGCGGCTCTAAACGAAAAACGCACCATCGTAAGCGATAGTGCGTTTCTTTTAATACTCATCTAACTAATCGCAGTTAGTAACTGCGATTGTTTGCCATCTAGCCGCTATTAAGGCTCGACAATAGAGATGTTCGCCATGCCTGCTTGCCGTGCCGCATCCATGATCATCACCAAGGCGGAGACATCAGAGGCGTTATTCGGCTGAATAATTACCGAGGCAGATGGATTCTCGGCTTTGAGTTGGTCAATATTCGAGCGAATGAAGTTTGGCAGAATCGGGCGCGGATTACCGTTGAGGATAATCTCATTGTTAGAACCAATTTCGAAAAGGATGTTCTTCTTTTCGTCATCTTCTGGAGGTGGCGCATCGCTATTGTTATCGCTACTCGCGGCACTCACCGAAGTCTCGGAGAGGAATGTCGCTGTAACTACGAAGAAAATCAATAAGATAAAAACCACGTCCAACATAGGGGTAAGGTCAATCTTAGTATCGTCGCTCTTCTTTCTGCCGGCTATTTTTCTCATTGTTTCGTCCTAACTACTGGTGTCATAACTACTTAAGCTGCAATGGCTCGCAGCGGTGCATCAAATCTGGATTGATTCCGCAAATGAGGGAATCGAGGCTTGAGTATAGCAATCCTTTCGACTGAATTAAAAGCAGGATTTCAGGCCTTCTCAGACGATTTTCTGGCAGGCAATAAGAAAGGGAGGCTATAGCCTCCCTTTCTTATTGCCGCTATCTTAAATATACGGCTATTTGCATGTAACTATTTGATTTTTAATAGTTTATTTTGAAGCAACACAGCTATCTTTGTTTTCTACTACTTCTTCAGCGAAGCAACACTAAACTTAATAAGCTCTTTCAGCTGCTTTGGAGTCTTGCCGTCTCGGCTATTTACTCGAATACCGTGAAGGCTATTCATCAGAACTTCGGCGGCAAATTCTGCGCTGATGCCCTTCTTCATCTTATGGTTCTTATGGGCTTCCTTCAGGCGAGCGGCTAGAGCCTTGCCAATAGAAGCCAGAGAACCCCGGACGACCTTACGCATTTCCTTGTCGTAATTGATGCTCTCGCAGACCGAATTAACCAGCAGGCAGCCCATGCTGCGGTGCTTGTTTGTGACATTGAGAACAGTCTCACCGAAATAATCCTCGATAGCTTCCCAGGGGCCCAGTTTAGAATTCTTCAGAGAGGCCGCAATCTGTTTATCCACCACCTTATTGTATTGATCGACACAAGATTTAAAGAAAGTACACTTGTCACCGAAAGAGTTATAGAGAGTTCCTCGGTTGATACCTGTGCAATCTAGCAATTTTTGAACGGAGCTTGCCTCGTATCCCTGTCTCTTATACACATCTGACGCTGCCGACGAATAGAGAGG
>CAJXQP010000143.1 GCA_913058275.1 uncultured Gammaproteobacteria bacterium
TTTCAATGTAGTCGACTTCGTCGGCAGAGATCCTTGCTAGTTGGCTGTCAGCCTCTGCCGCCTTACCAGCGAGGCGCCTACCATCAATTAGGATTGGAGACTCAGAACCCAGCCCACGGTCGCCATCACTTGCTAAGGTGCCGCTGCCGGCACGAATTAACTCGATTCCGGGCACGCGATCCAGCATGTCGTTAATTGTAGTCGGGTTAAATTGCGCGAAGTAAGAGGCTGGGAAGGTGATTGTGGAGTCGTTGTCTTCGGAATTCTGTGCATGGACCACAGTCGCCACATTCGTGATAGAGAGTAGTGTTAGACAAGTTACTACTCGAGTCCATTTCTTGGTATAGCGATTGATTGCCATGCTCAACTATTCTCACGTTCGGTAAATTGTTAGGTCGGGGGAGTCTGCTTTGGAGATTGCAATGGTGTCTGCAGAAAAGCGATTCTGATCTTAGAATCATCGCTCAAAGAATGTCAATGCGCTGCTACAATTTGTCAATTATTGTTCAGTAGTTACACTGGGCAACGTGCGTGTTGTAAGGCCGTAGAATTGAATCATGCCTGACAGATAACACGGCGACGTAATTAGGCCTGGACCAGATGCTCAATACTTTTGGTAGCAACGGGAAGTGTATATCTTCAGCGCTATCGAAAGAACTCTCAGTTCTTGTTCGAGTTGATTGGAAAAGATGAGTCTCCGATTCAAGGTTTACATTTTATTGGAGTGCCATCGAGAAGCGAGCTTTAGATTAGCTCCCGGGTGACAACGAGATGTTCTGCAGAAATGAATTGTATCGATCCGTTAGGCTGGCGAACCAAGCTGGCAGCGGACACGAAGGCGCTGCCCAATTTTTACAATGTAACGCACAAGGCATTCGCGTGCTGTCCAGAACTAACCCTAGCAAGCAGAAGGTGCGCAGTATTGTAAAATTGAACTAGGCTTAGCATTGAGCGATCTCGGGGATGACTTGGTCATTCAGCTCGATATCGATGACAGCGTGACCCGCGAGCAGGGCATCACGGTGCACGGAGGCTCGCCTCCCTCCTAGTGGCCGTGTCGCCAGCATCCCCGTCGATGCTTCGCGTCAGCGAGTCCCTTTATTTATTATATTCTAATGCTTTAAAATCAATGCTATATAGCAATATATTGTGTTTTCGCTTTAAATTTAATGCATAAAAGTATTTATTATTATTTTTTTATTCTTCTTATGCTTTGTATTTAGTGCATTGTGCTACTATATTCCTTTTATGAGTTAGTATTAAGGCCTTAATGATATGAATGAAAGGGCAGACATTCTTCTGGAAATGCTTGGTCAGCGCTTGAAGCAAACCAGGCTCAATGCCGATCGAACTCAGCAGGAAGTGGCAGATATCATAGGTATGTCGCGTACAGCAATTGAAGGGGCGGAAAAAGGCAAATGTAATTTGAGTACTTTTGTCAGCATTCTGCTTGCCCTTGACGCGACTGATCAACTCGATCTGTTTTTGCCAGAGCCACCTCCCTCACCTGTATTGCTTGCCAAAGCAAAAGGGCGCAAACGTCAGCGCGCATCTGCTGCAAAAGCTCAGCAGACTTCGCCTCAAAGAGATGAGCTGGAATGGTAAGCCCAACAATATCCGTTGCCTATGAGGGAGAAGAAGCCGCTGTTATCAGTTATGACAACGAGAAGCTTCTTGGATACTTCGAATACACCTCGGCTTTCCTGAAGAAGAGCCTTCAGTTGGCGCCATTAAAAATGCCAGCTGAAGCGCGCAAGGTGTACAGTTTTCCAACGATAAACCCTGATACGTTCATGGGGCTGCCAGGCATGGTGGCGGACTCACTTCCTGACAGATTTGGTACTTCAGTTCTCAATCAATGGCTGGCACGGCAGGGTAGGACAACACCAATCACCCCTGTCGAGAGGCTGCAATATACCGGCACGCGGGGAATGGGAGCGTTGGAGTATAAGCCCTCGATACGGCTTAAAAATTTGAACGCATCGGAGTCTGTCGACATAGGCACATTAACAATGCTGGCTCAATCGGTTGTCAGTCAGCGACAAAAAAATAGCGTAACCCTGCCTACAGATCAGTCTGACCCCGAGGCGATGAAAGCGTTGCTTGCGGTCGGAAGCAGCGCCGGTGGGGCCAGGCCTAAAGCGGTTCTAGCCTTTAATTCTGATTTTACTGAGGCTCGTTCTGGCCAGGTGAGCGCGCCTGATGGCTTTGCCCATTATCTAATGAAATTCGATGGCGTGGTTGAGAACAACCCAAATGAGGAAACATTCGGCGATCCTCTCGGCTATGGCATTACGGAGTATGTCTATTATTTAATGGCAACTCGATGTGGAATAGATATGGAAAGTTGTTTTCTCCTCAACGAAGGTTCTCGCCGTCATTTTGTTACTAAAAGATTTGATAGAGACGGCAACAATAAAATTCATACTCAAACGCTCACGGCAATTGCGCATGCGGACTACAATACACCTGGCTCGTTTTCCTACGAAGAGTTGTTTTCGACAGCCAGGCAACTGAAGCTTCCGATTCATGATGCTAGGCAATTGTTTACTCGTATGGCGTTCAATATGATTGCGCGTAACAACGACGACCATGCAAAAAACTTTTCGTTTATGTATAAAAACAAGCAATGGCGTCTAACGCCAGCTTACGATGTTGCCTATTGCTATCAGCCCAACAACGCCTGGGTAGAAAGGCATTGGATGCCTGCAAATGGCAAGCGGATTAACCATAACCGTGAAGATCTAATCGCTGTTGGGCGAAATATGACTAAACTAGCAGTGCCCGAATTGCATGAGAGTATCGACAGGGTAATTGAGTCGGTAAGCACCTGGAATACCTTGGCTAAAGAACACGAAGTGCCATCGGTATTAAGAAAAGCAATAGCAGGCAATTTGCCGCTGGGTGATTTTAAGTGAAATCATAGGGGATACAGCCATATTGGCGGTGACAGTCCAGAGACCTTTGAGACTGACGATTTCACTGGCAGAAATAAATCTGTCCCCTTTTAGTTTTCTTTTAGTTCTTTTAGTTACAAAGCATGAATTCGAAAGCGAATGACATACACCGGACAGAAACATGACTGACCCGCAGGATTTATCTCCCCTCACATTTACCCACCGCATTGCGCAACAAACTGACACAGAAGTCATAAGGCAACTGATGCAGATATCGATCGCGGAAAACATGAAGGCTTTTCTGTCTGCCAGTGAGATAGAGGCGGCGAAGGAAACCATGGGCGTGGATAAAACCCTGATCGAGGATGGGACCTATTTCCTGATCGAGATAGTTCACGATGATAAAACTGTATTGGTGGGCTGTGGTGGCTGGGGTAAGCGCAAGACCTTGTACGGTGGCGATCACACGGTTGGTCGTGACGACAGTTTCAGTGATCCTGATACTGAGGCCGCTCGGATACGCGCCATGTACACACATCCTGATTGGATACGCCGCGGTATAGGTACACTGTTACTCGACCTCGGCGAGGATGCAGCAAGAAAGGCAGGCTTTAAAACTATAGAGTTGGGTTCAACTGTACCAGGCGAGCCGCTGTATATAGCGCGCGGCTATGTCGAAGTTGAACGCAGGGTTGAAACGGCGGCGAATGGCTCGAAAAATACCGTCATCAAGATGGTGAAGCCGCTAGCCTGACTAATCGGCGTTCCAGCCGTTAACTATGCGCGCCGCTCTAAACACACTGTCGGCAGATTGCTGAACCTTTAGTCGTAGCCGCGGCGAAAGGTCTGGCGCGGTTTTTAAGAATTCACTAATAGTTTGCGCAGCTTCTGCGGAGTTGTGTCCACCGAGGGTTGAGTCGAGCCAGCGTCCAGGGAAGAAGATGTCTCCAGTGGCTTGAATCTCTGAGATCATGTTCAGTGCTGGAGCGATCAGGTCGATAGATTCCTTCGCTCGAAGCGGATGATGAATGTTATTCAATCCAGCTATCACCCAGGCCTCGCGGTCACGATTCGACTCGAGCTTGAGTGATTCGAAAAAAGCAGCTCGCACTACTGGGTCGGCAGAGAGCGAATCGCGCACGAACTTGAATCGTGCAAGTCGGTCTGGGTTTTCTAGTCGCTCTTGTTGTTGCGATAGAATCTCCTCGGCGTTCGCTATGCTTTTTATGGCTAGCCCACTGGCTAAGGCAACCTGCTCTAATTCGGAAAGCGGCAGATCGGTAACCTCTTCATCGCCAGACCATAAGCGCTGTAAACGAGCGAGGCCTTCATCTGTGGTAGTGAGGCTGCGATAGGTGGAATAGAAGGAGGAGCGGCCGGAGCGAGAGCGTTCACTCATGACCTGTGTCCAGAGTAAGCTTTCGATCTCGCCGCTTAAGCGCTGTCGCTCGGCGTTGCTGAGATAATTCCAATAGACAGTGCGGGTATAACTCAGAATTCGTGAGACGAGCAGTTCGTCCTGCTCTATCGCTAATGAATGTAGCGCGGTGTGCAGGAATAGGCTGGGTGTTAGGCGTCCTTCTAAGAGTTGGTCCCACAACGTAACCCAAGTCGCACCACGTAGTAGTGCCGTATCCAGTTGGTTAACGTTCGAGATAAGGTAGGCCTGGCTCTGCGGGTCCAAAATAAATTCGCCATATTCCACCCCACTACCATTGGGCAAGATGAATTCTGCATTCGTCATTCCTGACAGACGTTGCGGCTCGGATCCGAGTTCGATAGTTAGGGGCTCGTTTGCATCGATCGAACCAAGTCGCATTTCTAGCGTCTGTGGCCACACGCGCCCTCTGCTTTCTGGGTCTCGTTGCTGTACAACGACATCGCCATCCTCTCGGACAATGCTGATCGATGGTCTGTCTGCTTCCTCTACCCATACCTGACTCCAGGTAGCCAGATCTTGCTCGGATCGCGCATCGAGTATGGCGATCAAGTCGGGCCAGGTGGCATTGCCGTAGGCGTAGGTGGATAAATATTCGCGCATACCCTCGCGGAATAGCTCCTCTCCCACGCGATTCTCCAAGTGCCGCATCACGATAGGCGCCTTCTGATAGATGATCGCGCCATAGAGAGTGCCAGCGAAGCGCAGATTGTCCAGAGGCTGGCGAATTGGGTTTGCACCCTCTGTACGATCTACTGAATAGGCAGTCGGGTGATGTGCCGTTAGAAAACGTAGTTCGTGATCAACCTCGGGGAAGGAGGGGTTCACAATCTTTGCCGCCATAAAGTTGGCGAATACTTCTTTAGTCCAGACATCGTCGAACCAATTCATAGTGACAAGGTCGCCGAACCACATATGCGCAGTCTCGTGAGCAATGAGCGAGGCGCGCCCTAACATCTGATTCTGGGTAGCAGTCTCATCTAAGAAAATGCTCGCTTGCCGGTAGAGTATGCCGCCGGGATGCTCCATTCCGCCATACTGGAATGAGGGGATCAGCACGAAGTCGAATTTCTGAAAAGGGTAGTCTATCTGCGTGTAGTCTTCGAGCCAATCGAGGGTAGTTGCATGCAGTTGAAAGATCTCATCGCGATTGCGCGCGACCTTACCTGCATCGGTTTCGCGGTGATACATGTTAAAAGTTCGGCCGTTTATCTCGGCAGTTTCACGCTCAAATATACCCGCCGCAACCGCGAACAGATAAGTAGGCATTGGCTGCGTCTCGAGAAAGGTAAAATGTGTGCGTCCATTGTGCGTGCTTGTAGAAGCCTCCGGTCCATTCGCAATGACTTTCCATTGCTCCGGTACCGTCACCTCCCAAGTCACTCTTCCTTTCAAATTGGGCTGATCGAACAGAGGCAGTGAAAAATGCGCACGGTCGGGAACAAACAGTGCATAGAGGAAATCCTCACGACGATTAAAGGCCTCGTCGCCCACATTGAAGGTGAGGTCTACGCTGTTCTCTCCAACTTGCAATGCGGATGCTGGAATCACGATGTGATCATTCACCGGCTGCCAGTTTGTCTCCACACCATTTACTAAGACGGCATGAATCCTCTGCTGGGGTAGTAGGAAATCGATGACCAGTGGCTGCGTGCTGCGATCATTCCAATTCAGTCGAATACGAGACTTGCCGGTAATTGCTTCAGTACGCGAGAGAGGAATATCCAGCGCAAAATGATAACGCAGGTTTGAGATGGTCTCGCTACGATGCTGCGCAAGCTCCCATGGGATGCCCTGATCTGTCGCTATAGGAGTGCTATTGCAGCTGTTCAGTAGTAAAAGTGCGAACGCGAGAAGCAGACAAGTGAACTTCTTGGAATACAATAGGGAATTCATACAGCTAGGCACATCAGTTTAAGAGTTTCCTAAATAGTAGCAGAGAATTTCGTTCGAATGTCCTTCAGCTGTGCTGGCGACACACGGAGGGTGCAAGACAGTTATTTAGAGGTGGTGACTAAGTGCAGGAGAGCTACAGGGGACTGGTAGCTTTAGCAGGGTTTTGCTGGTCGAATTGCCGCAAAGATAGTAAATTATTTCTGCCCCCACTTATTTATTTCCAACTATTCCAGTCGCGCACCAATAATATCGACATACCCGCGCTCAATAGCCACTTCAAGCGTATTGGTGGCGGCTACCAGTTCCTCAAACTCTGTTCGTTTCTCTCTTAGTTGATTCATCTCTTTGATGGTTGGACTGGAATCGGATGTGCTATTGGACAACTTCATCAGTGCGCCTATGTAAGCAGCGCGTGAATTGGCTACCATATTCACCACAGGTCTAAGTTTGTCGAGGTTAAGGTCATCTACATTGGAATTGATAGCTTCTTTGTTGATGTCTCTGCGGTGTTTGTCAAGTTCTAACAATAATCGCATATTGCTTTGAATCGCTATTTGATCTCCAGTCTCTACATTACAACTTCAGTCTGTTTAATTGGTCAACGCGCAGATGACATGCTGCGCGTGAAACCACTATTTGCTAGAGGATAGTACGACCACTTACTGAGAAAATTTAAATTGGGGAAAACGGAGGGGCAGCAATCGGATGGTAAAATAGCGAATTACCTAATTAATGCCTAGGTTGCAGGAACTTCACCTTCTCTGCTTCGATTCTTTTTCGCAAGCCAGCGCAGGAAACGACGTAGTGCCAGCGCAAGACCAGTCCAAACCATGAAGATTGCGGCAAATGATGCAATGCCCGCGATCGTCTGACCAGTTAACCCTAATGCCTCCCCGGTGTGCAGGAATCTTACCCAGCGCCTAGCCTGTGCGCCTGGCGTCTGGCTAGTGAAGGGTGCCCACGTAATGACTGCACCATCACTTACATCGAGAGTCAGTATATGGCGTTTCTGTGGTTGCCCGCCGTCGCCCTCATCTAGCGTCAAGTTTGTAGAATTTGCCTCTGCAGAGGGTATAACAAGCGTAATCGTGCGCCAGTCTTCGCTGTAAGTTTTTGCAGTATCCACTAAGTCAGAATAAGGCAGGCGACTCACAGGTGCTAGTACTGGGGACTCAGTGTTTGTAGGCGCGCCTCTCACAGGTGGCTCTTCGCCGGCGAGTTGGTAGACCAGATTATTTGCCCAAGAATAGTTGAATACCTGTCTCTTATACACATCTCCGAGCCCACGAGACCGAGGCTGATCTC
>CAJXQP010000144.1 GCA_913058275.1 uncultured Gammaproteobacteria bacterium
CGGTCTCGTGGGCTCGGAGATGTGTATAAGAGACAGGCGCGCAATGAAGCCGTGCCTGTTAATGTGAGGAGCCTGTTACCGTGATTTTGCTCTTTTACATAGCCGGTGCTGTGGCTGTCATCTCAACGGTAGCTGTCATCTTACAAACTAATATTGTGCACGCGCTTATCTATCTTATTCTGTCGCTCTTGGCCGTAGCTGTTTGCTTCTATGTGCTGGGTGCTCCGTTTGCTGCCGTGCTGGAGGCGATCGTTTACGCCGGTGCGATCATGGTGTTATTTCTGTTCGTGATAATGATGCTGAACATGGGGCAACATAGTATCGATCAGGAGCGTAGCTGGATGGGGCCAAAGGATTGGATCGTGCCTTCAATATTAGCTTCGGCGTTACTCGCGCAACTACTTACAGTAATGACGCAATATGATCACGAACTCGCGTTGACGACAGTCGATGTAATGGAGGTGAGCGCCTTGTTGTTCGGTCCTTATGTATTGGCAGTAGAATTGGCTTCGATATTGCTCTTAGCAGGCTTGGTTGCTGCTTACCATCTAGCTAAAAAGTGATAGCTATTAATAGAAAGAGAACAAGATGTTGAAGCGAAATAAACAAATAATTCAATCGAGTGAGCAGAGATAGACGATGGAGTCGATCCCAATTGA
This sequence comes from uncultured Gammaproteobacteria bacterium, assembly GCA_913058275.1. Lineage (GTDB taxonomy): Bacteria > Pseudomonadota > Gammaproteobacteria > Pseudomonadales > Pseudohongiellaceae > UBA9145. The sequence goes on from CAJXQP010000144.1 coordinate 660, forward strand.
ACATGGACTGATACTGGCCGGCATATTATTTGTGCTTGGTTTAGTCGGTGTATTGACGCGGCGTAACATCGTGTTCGTTCTCATGTCGCTAGAGATTATGATCAACGCGAGTGGCTTGGCCTTCATAGTGGCGGCTTCGCGCTGGGAGCATGCTGACGGTCAGATTATGTTTCTTATGATTCTTACCTTGGCTGCCGCGGAAGTGGCGGTTGGTCTAGGTCTTATTATTCAAATGTATCGTCGCTATCACACGGTCGATATTAATGTGTTAAGTCAGATGAAGGGATAGGGGCAAGAAGCAAGCGTGCAAGATCTAATTTGGCTACTACCGACGTTTCCATTGCTGGGCTTTCTAAGTCTGGTGCTTACTAGTGGGAATCTGCCGAAGAAAATTGTTGGCGCTATCGGTGCCGGGTCCATAGGTCTGTCGTTCCTAACCGCAGCCTTGATCGCCTATCAATTCCTGAGCTCTGGTGAGACGCACCTTGTTGTTGAGATGTGGACCTGGATGGCTGTTGGGAACTTCACCCCGGGTTTTAGTTTCTATTTAGACGGTCTTGCAGTGGTGATGATGCTGATCATCACTGGAGTGGGATTCCTGATTCACCTCTATTCCGCGGGTTTCATGCTGGACGATCCTAGCTACAGCCGCTTTTTCTCTTATATGAACCTGTTTGTGGCTTCAATGCTGGTTCTGGTTCTAGCCGATAACCTTTTGCTCCTTTATTTGGGCTGGGAAGGAGTGGGCTTGTGTAGCTATTTACTTATAGGGTTCTGGTACGAGAAGCCAGAGAATGGCTATGCGGCAAGAAAGGCATTTATTACAACTCGCGTTGGCGACACCTCGATGGCGATTGGTCTGTTCCTGTTGTTCGCTGAATTGGGCACCCTAAACATACAGCAGATTTTGCACGCGGCCGAAACACAATGGGCTGTCGGTTCCGGCCTTGCAGTTGCGGCTTCTTTATTACTCCTAGGTGGTGCAGTGGGTAAGTCCGCGCAACTGCCACTGCAGACTTGGTTGCCAGATGCGATGGCTGGCCCTACGCCGATCAGCGCGTTGATTCACGCCGCGACAATGGTTACTGCTGGAGTGTATTTGATTGCGCGTACCCATGTGCTATTCGAACTGGCACCGAACGTGCAACTTTTGGTCGCTTGGATCGGCCTGATTACTTTGTTGATGGCGGGTTTCACCGCCATGACTCAGCACGATATCAAACGAATTCTCGCCTATTCTACGATCAGTCAGATTGGCTATATGTTCCTTGGCTTGGGTGTTGGTGCGTGGTCGGCTTCGGTCTTTCATCTAATGACCCACGCGTTCTTCAAGGCCTTGTTATTCCTTGCCGCGGGCACGGTTATTCATAGCCTGCATCACGAGCACAACATCTTTAAGATGGGTGGAAAGCGCAAGCAACTACCAATCGCCTTCGCCTCATTTATGATAGGCAGCCTCGCCTTGGCGGCTTTCCCATTTACTTCGGGCTACTTCAGTAAGGATGAAATCCTCATTGCTGCTTTGGAGATGGAAGGGCCTGGCATGATTCTCTGGCTAGGCGGTGTTTTAGGCGCCTTCCTCACTGGTATCTACAGTTTTAGGCTCGTGTTCGTCGTGTTCTTCGGGGAGAGCAAGGGGCATCATGAGGAGAAAGAGGTCGCAGGTTTTAGCATGGCGACCCCGCTACTAATTTTAATGGTGCTCGCGTTGTTTGGTGGCTGGATACAGATTCCCGTTGACGCCGTGTTTAGTCATGGTGAGGTTCATGTGCAAGAGCACCATATCAGTGGCCTGATGCACGCAATTATGATCGCCGTTCCATTATTCGGAATTGGGGTTAGCTACCTATTCTTCATGTCGAAAACGTTCTCGGTAGAAAAACTCATGGCCAATCCGCTAGCGACGCGATTGCATGGGTTTTGGTTTAGCGGATGGGGGATGGATGCGCTCTACAACTTTCTCTTCGTGAGGCCATTCGTGTTCCTCGCTCGGCTCAATAAGAACGATCTAATCGATGCTGTATATGCATTGCTCATAGAAATCTCTCGGGCGGCCCACATTATACTGGCACGAACGCAAACCGGACAGTTACGTTGGTATGCGATTAGCGTCGGCGCAGGTGTGGTGATCTTGATCACTCTAGGAGTGGTGCTATGATTTTAGTAGTACTCATAAGCATCTTATTTCTCGGTGGTGTTCTCGCCTGGTTATCAGAAGGGCTAGATTCCAAATTTCCAAGGATAGTTGCCTTGGCAGCTGTCGTGATTGATCTGCTGGTCATGTTGACTCTCGTAGGGTCGGACGTTGAAGGCGCTGGTTGGATTGTTCAGCTGAATGCACAGTGGATTCCGCGCTTCGGAATTTCTTTTCATCTGGCCGCGGATGGGCTGAGTGTCCTGATGATGTTGTTAACAGCCTTTCTAGGCATTGTTGCAGTTGGCTCGGCATGGGATGAGATTACCGAGAGAACCGGATTCTTCTATTTTAATTTGCTCTGGACTCTTGCTGGCGTTATCGGTGTCTTTACTGCGCTCGATCTCTTTCTGTTTTTCTTCTTCTGGGAAGTCATGTTGATTCCTATGTATTTCATCATCGCGATCTGGGGTCATGAGAACAAGAACTACGCTGCGATGAAGTTCTTTATCTTCACTCAGGTCACTGGAATGCTGATGCTGATATCAATACTGGTATTAGCGTACCTTCACTACATACAATTTGGCTGGTTCAGTTTCGATTATTTCGAACTACTGAAGGTAAATACCAGTAGTGCAATAGAGATGTGGATCATGCTCGGGTTTTTCGTAGCCTTCAGTACTAAGCTGCCGAGTTTTCCTTTTCATTCTTGGCTGCCCGATGCTCACTCGCAGGCGCCTACTGCTGGTAGTGTTCTTCTTGCCGGTGTACTACTCAAGACCGGTGCCTATGGTTTGATAAGATTTGCTGTACCGCTTTTTCCAGATGCGTCCATGCAGTTTGCACCATTCGCAATGACGTTAGCGGTTATTAGTATTCTCTACTGCGCCAAGGTGGCCTTCGCACAAACGGATATAAAGCGCCTAATTGCTTATACCAGTGTGAGTCATATGGGTTTCGTTATGCTCGGCATCTATGCGTGGAACGAACAGGCATTGCAGGGTGCAGTAATGACGATGTTGGCACACGGTTTAAGTGCTGCAGCATTGTTCATGTTAGCGGGCGGCCTACAGCATCGGATTCATACGCGTGATATGAGTCATATGGGAGGGTTCTGGGCTAAAGTGCCTCGACTATCCTTCGTCGCGTTATTCTTCTCAATCGCTGCATTGGGTATGCCGGGTCTTGGAAACTTCGTAGGTGAGTTTCTCGTATTGTTAGGTGCGTTTCAGGCGAGCATTGGTCTTACGGTTGCTGCCGCATTTGGTCTTATCTTCGCGTCGGTCTATTCGCTTTGGGTTATTCAAAAGGTTTTTCATGGCGCGTATCGAAACTCGGATTTCGATGATACGCACCTAGTCGACCTGAGTCGTCGCGAGATGTTTTATTTTGCAGCGATGATGATTGGTCTGATTTGGATGGGCATGTACCCTCAAAGCTTTTTGGATATGTCGGCTGCTACTCTAACGAATTTACTTAACGATGCTGGGCAACTTATCTTTGCACAGGGCAGCGAGCTATGATTACGTCGTTCAATGATTTATTGCCACTATTACCATTGCTTATCGTGACGGCGACGTCTGTGATAGCAATGCTGATGATCGGTATACGCCGCAGCTACATTGCTACTGGTAGCATAGCGATTACTGGTCTATTGGCGGCCACACTGGTTGCCGTTTCAATGATGGGCTGGACGAATCAGCAAGTTACACCGCTGCTCATTATCGATCAGTACAGTCTGTTATTTACCGTAGTAGTTTGCGCATCAGCTATGGTCTTGGCTGTCTTGAGCTTTCCCTATTTCTTCGAGCTGGATGATCAAAGAGAAGAATACTTCCTGTTGCTAACGGTCGCGACTATCGGCGCCATCGTGATGGTGAGCAGCAATCATTTCGTGAGCACTGTGTTAGGCCTCGAAACTCTCAGCATGTCTCTGTATGGCATGATCGCCTATCCCTTGCACAGTGCGAAGTCGGCGAAGTTCCCGCTGGAGGCGTCGGTTAAATACCTTGTTCTCTCTGCTGCGGCATCGGGTTTTATATTGTTCGGTATGGCTTTAATCTATGCGCAGACTGGGACACTGTCTTTCGCCAGTGTTAGTGAACTGCCTGCTGCAGGGTTGGGTGATGGCTATACAATTGTCGCGTTGCTGATGGTTGTTTCTGGTATGGCATTCAAACTCTCGTTAGCGCCTTTTCATATGTGGACGCCTGATGTTTATGAAGGAGCGCCGCTACCTGCTACTGCTTATCTTGCAACTATAGGTAAGGCGGCGATGTTCGTCGTACTGCTGCGCTTTGTGCAGATCAGTGACGCCTTGAGTTTCGATTCAATGGCGACAGTTCTTACACTTATTGCTGCCGCATCGATGTTGGCGGGTAACTTACTCGCACTGCTGCAAGACAACCTAAAAAGAATCCTAGCTTATTCGTCTATTGCACACATGGGTTACCTGATGTTAGCGCTGGTCGCAGGACACTATGTCACAGGTACTATTGCCGTCGAGGCAATTACGTTCTACCTAATTGCTTATATGATTATGTCGTTGGGTGCATTCGGTGTGGCGTCTATTATATCCTCGAGCGAGAAGGAGTTTGATTCGATAAAAGAATATAGAGGGCTTTTTTGGCGCAATCCCTTATTGGCTACGACCTTCATCGCGATGCTGCTCTCTCTAGCAGGCATCCCGCTCACTGTAGGATTTATAGGCAAGTTCTATATTTTCCTAGCCGGAGTTGAGTCGGGGCTTTGGGCTTTGCTAGGTGTATTGGTATTGGGCAGTGGCATTGGTCTGTACTACTATCTTCGCATTATCTATCGCATGTTCATGCCGGAAAAGCATACGCAGCCTTATCGGATTGGCGGTGTTGAAAGTGTGAGTTCCTACGCTGTGCTCGCAATTCTACTATTCTTGTTGCTGCTGTTTGGTGTCTATCCTGCACCAATTATGTCGATCGTTGCAGCGGCCTCTGCGTTCATCTAAGTCTTTTTAGACTCATCCTGAAAGTGAATCGCGCTTTACCGAAGTGCGGTTTGTGGTGGTGGATAGTATGTCTCAATTTCTAAAAGCGTATTTCCCGCAGGTTGCTGTACTAGTAGCCATCTTTGTCCTGCTAGGAGCGCTTAACCTGCTAACGGGTGCTGGCCTGTTGGAGGCCCGGCAAGAATTTGATCGCCGCAACCTCTACCAGTTTTTCGAGGCGGGTAGTTTTGACAACGACCTAGTCCTGAATAGTTACCTGCTTCCAGCTGTAGCTGAGCACGAGAAGCTCAGTAATCTGCATTTGCTCAATTTGGATAGAGATCGGCTTGCCTACATTGCGAGAAAGGAGGGTAAGGCGGTGGCTGTCGCTGTGCCAGCAAGTGCAGAAGATGGCTTCAATGGCAAGATTGATCTATTGATCGCAGTTGACATGTTCGGTCGCATTAGCGCCGCACGGGTAATCGAAGACATCGATGCTGAGCAGCTCTTTGGCGTGGTAGATGTCATAGATTCTAAATGGATGAACGGGTTCGCAGGGAATAGTATGCGTGACATCCTGCGTCTGAGCTGGCAACCGATTACCGCTGAGAATGAGTACGATCAATTTGTCGGCGCATCGATTACACCTAAATCAGTGGCAAATCAGATCTACGATGCACTGGTGTTCTATCAGTCGAATCGAATCGAGCTGATTAGGGGCGCTGGAGAAGACTGAGAAGGCTGAAAAAGTTAAGGAGGTAATATGTCATTCAAAGATCACTTCTCCGGACATGCGCAGGCTTATGCCGACGCGCGGCCTAGCTATTCCGATGAGTTGTTTGAATTTCTGAATTCTCAGTGTGAGCAACACGATTTAGTCTGGGGCTGCGCTACAGGGAACGGGCAAGCAGCGGTGTCCCTCGCCAAAATATTCAAACGTGTTATTGCGACCGATGGTAGTGCTGAACAGGTAGAGCAGGCGCAGCAGGCTGAGAATATCGAGTATCGCCAGATGACAGCTGAGCAGCCGCTGCTGGAGAAAAACTCCTGCGATTTGATAACTGTGGCGCAGGCATTGCACTGGTTCGATACAGAAAAATTCTTCGATAACGCTAAAACCTGCCTCAAGCCAGGTGGTGTGTTGGCGGCTTGGTGCTATGCGGTTCATCAGATCAATGAGCCCGTCGATGCTGTTGTGGAAAAACTGTACGAGAACGTTTTGGGCGATTATTGGCCGCCAGAGCGCCGGCTAGTTGAGAACCACTATCGTGATATAAACTTTCCTTTCACGACATGCTTAGAGCAGAATTTCATCATGACGCGTGAATGGAGTCTAGAGCAGATTTGCGACTACTTCACTTCGTGGTCCGCGCTGCAGCGCTATAGGAAACAAAATGGAAACGATCCATTAGAGCTAATTATGGAAGACCTTCGTCACGCTTGGGGGATGAATCCCGAGAAAACCCAAGTGGTAACTTGGCCGCTGACGGTAAAGCTCGTTAGAATGTAGAGCGTTGTCAGGCTGCGTTGCCTTGGTATTGGGCTCTAATGAGACTATCATTGCGCGCTCTAGAGACAGCGAAGGATACTCATGTCTACAAGCAAAATTTCGGTTATTGGCGGGGGTAGCTTCGGCACGGTTATAGCCAATATTACTGCAGAAAACGGCAATAACGTCAGTTTTTGGATGCGCAACGAAGCGCAGGTAGAGCAACTCAATCGCACGCACAAAAATTCGCAATACCTACCTAATTATCAGCTCAAC